>NZ_RQHK01000005.1 GCF_004770475.1 Leptospira mtsangambouensis | reverse complement strand
TCCCTGCCATCGGACTTATGAGTTTTCTTTGGATCTTACGTTTGTACGAGTTAGCTGAGACAAAAATGGAAAAATTGGCTTCTGTTTCCGTTTTCCTACTCACTTCACTTTTTGTGTTTTCGAATTCACTCTATTCACAAGGGATTTTGTCCGGGAAATTTTATGAAACAAAAATGTTTTGTTATCGTGGGATGAATGTTAGTGATTTCCAACCGGCACGGGAGATCGCCGAACAGATAACACCTGAGAAAAAGTACGTTCTCATCAATGCCTTTCATTTTGAAGAAAAATACAATACACGAGGTAGAGTGCTTGCCTCGGATTTCGATCTTGCCATGAAACTAAAGACCTATAAACAAGGGATGGTAAGAAACGATAACAAATACCGATGGAAAGAATGGACAGATTTTGATTCCGTTCTTTTATTGAGTGATGTTTGTCCGGATAGTTTTGTAGAAGAAAAATTTGAAAATCGAACAAAAATCTTGAATAGTAAGTCAACGTTACTCTCAACTTACAGAGAGAGTTCAGGTATTGCTTGTCTCCAAGAATATAAATTGCTCAAATAGAGAAAAAATTTTATGAGTATTGCTTCCTTTTCGATCAAACGCCCCATATTCATTTCCTCGTTAGTCATCATTATGGTGATTACAGGATTTATTTCCTTAAAACGAATCGGTGTTGACCTTTTCCCTGACATCAATATTCCCTTTGTCGTCGTTTCGACGGTGTATCCTGGGGCTGGGCCTGAGGAAATTGAAACCTCCATCTCTAAACCATTGGAAGAGGAACTTAGTTCTATCTCCGGCCTCAAAAGAATCACCTCGAGAAACCAAGAGGGGATTTCGATGGTGTTTGCGGAATTTAACTTAACGACCGATATCAAATACGCGGAACAACAAGTTCGGGATAAAACCGCTCGAGTCAAACCTCTTTTCCCTGAATCTTCCAAAGAACCACTGGTCCAAAGGTTTGACCCCTCGGACCAACCCATCATGAGGATTTCTCTTTTTGCTGATTTACCAGAAGGGGAACTCTATGATTTGGCAAAAGAAAAAATCAAAACCAAACTAGAGCAGGTGAATAACGTTGGTGCGGTGAAAATCATCGGGGGTTCTCGTCGGGAAATTCACATTGAATTAGATCGTAACAAAATCAATTCCTACCAAGTCCCAGCCATAGCCATTGGAAACCAGATCAAAAACTCTGGTGTAAACATCCCTGCAGGAAAGGTGGAAGGTGGTGATAAAGAAACTTCCTTTCGAACCGTTGCTAAGTATGAATCCTTATCTCAAATTGAAAACACGGTAGTCTCCTTCGGAGGAGAGTTTGGGCGAGGGGTTTTAGTCAAAGACCTTGGCCAAGTTAAGGACACTCTTCAAGACCGCCAAACATTGGGTATGTTATATGCTCCAATCAAAACGGAGGAACACGAAGAACCTTCAATCATTGGAAAATTATTATTCAAATACGAACCACCTAAAAAAGAAAGGATTCAAAAAACTGCTCTCTTTTTGGATGTGTACAAACAGTCAGGTGCCAACACAGTAGAAGTGGCTGATGGAATCCTCGGAAAAATTGATACCATCAACGCACAAATCAAAGATTTAAAAGGAGCACCTAAGGTCATTCTGATTCGGGACGGATCCAAATGGATTCGGGCCAATATTGAAGATGTGACGATTGCCATCATCCTTGGAATCTTACTGGCTGTTATTGTCGTTTATCTTTTCCTTGGGAACGTTCGTTCCACCTTAATTACCGGGATGGCTCTCCCCAACTCTATGTTAGGTGCCTTTATCATTATGTATGCAATGGGTTTTACCATGAACGTAATGACCCTTCTTGCTCTCTCTCTTGCCGTTGGACTTCTTGTGGATGATGCCATTGTGGTTCGGGAAAATATTTTCCGTAAACTAGAAGAAGGCGAATCGGTGATTGTTGCTGCAAGGAAGGGAACGGAGGAGGTAACCCTTGCCGTCATTGGAACTTCCTTAACGGTGATTGCAGTTTTTTTACCCATTGGATTTTTATCTGGAATTGTAGGTCAGTTTTTCAAACAGTTTGGACTCACCGTTGTTTTTGCGATGATCATCTCGTTGTTTGATGGATTAACTGTAGCACCAATGTTATCTGCTTATTTTGCAGGGAAAACGGATATCCATAAAAAGAAAAATTTTGTCCTTCGTAACTTTGATAAGTTTCAAGATTTTCTGGACAAAATGTACGGAATCATTATGAAATTTGCCCTAAAAAAACCTTGGGCTGTGATTTTGTTAACCTTCCTTACATTGGTCACTAGTATTTTTTCTCTCGCCTTTGTGAAAAAGACCTTCTTACCTGCAAACGACCAAGGTGAGTTTATGGTCAATGTGGAGATGGCTCCAGGAACTTCCTTACAAGGGACAGCGGAAGTGGTGAAAGAAATTCAAAATGCCATCATTAAAACGGTTCCTGAGTTGGAACTTTTGGCAACGGTTGTTGGAAATAGTGATGGTGAATCCAATATTGCAACTATTGGTGTGGCACTCCTACCTTCCGAATACCGCAAACGCACTACAGGTGATGTCAAAGACCAAATCCGTGAATATCTAAAACAATACCCGCAAGCAAGACCGAAAGTGAACGACTATTCGGCGATAGGTGGTGGAGTTCAATATCCATTCAACTTAAACCTAAAGGGTGAAAACTTAAAAGACTTAGAAGCATATTCTTTCAAAGTTATGGAAGAATTACGAAAAATCCCAGATCTTACAGATGTGGACACAACGTATAGAACGGGGAAACCTGAATTCCAAGTTGTACCAAACCGATCCAAAATGCAAACCGTTGGAGTTGTGGCAGGGGTCATGGGAGCCGAACTTCGTTACCATATCGAAGGTGGGGAAGTGGCCAAGTATTTGGAAAATGGAATTGAATATGATGTAAGACTTCGTTTGAGAGAAGACCAAAGAAACTTACGTAAGTCTTTCTATGAAACAAGAGTTCCCAATATCCAAAACCGACTCATTCCTCTAAATGCCATTGCAGATGGAAAAGAAAGTAGTTCACCTGCACGGATCATCCGGGAAGACCGGTCTCGGGTAGTTCCTATCAATGCCAACTTGGCACCGGGGGGAGCGATTGCCTCTGCTTCGGAAGCAGCCACAAAGATTCTAAAAGAAAAACTTCCACCGCCTCCAGGAATTACTTATACCTTTGTAGGCCAATCGGAAGACTTTAAGGAACTTTTACAAAACATTGTCCTTGCATTCGGGATGGCTCTCATCTTCATCTATCTGGTGTTAGCTTCTCTTTATGAGTCTTTTATCACACCGATCACAATCCTTTTTGCCATCCCTCCAGCCATTTCGGGAGCCTTCTTTGCTCTCGCTCTAACCGGTGAGATGTTAAATTTATTCAGTATGATCGGACTCATCCTTCTTATGGGACTTGTGGCTAAAAACTCCATCCTTCTTGTGGATCATGCAATGCTTGCGATGAAAGAACATGGGATGTCTCGGGACGAAGCGATCTTCGATGCAGGATCAAAACGACTACGTCCGATTCTTATGACTTCTCTTGCGATGATTGCGGGAACTTTGCCAATTGCTTTGGGAATCGGAGAAGCATCCAAATCAAGAACTGCTATGGGGATTGCCATCATTGGAGGTCTTGTTTTATCGACACTCATCACTCTTATTGTGGTGCCAGCAGTGTTTGGATACATTGATCGCATTCGAGAAAAAATTGAAGGTGCTTTCCGTCCTGATTATGAAATTCGTCCTGAGGATTTAGAAGACTAAACCATTATTTTGGTCAATTCTCAGGCATAAATTTAAACTTGCCCAAACTTTGAATTCGGCGTTCTCTTGCTATCATGTCCAGCGAACGCCGAATCTACAAACGAATCTCCGAAAAAGTCCATCTCACCTACCGAGTGATCCAATCGGGAGCCGGTTCTTCTCAGTTTTTACCAAAAGACAAAGGAGAAGGGGATTCCCAAGACATTTCTGAAGGGGGACTTTTGTTTCGAACCAAAGAACCTATGCCACTTGGAACTCGACTGGAATTAGAATTAAGATTTCCTGATGTGAAGTATGTTTTGTATCCAAAGGCAAAGGTTGTACGATTGGAAGAATTTGGCGAAGGGGCATTTTATGAAGTAGGTCTTGAGTTCAACCAAATGTTTGACGATGACCAAAAACTTTTGTTGGAACATATCAGTCGACTGGCTGTGTAATCTGAACCAATTCCGAGTCCTAAAAAGTTTAATTCTTTGGTAACCCTCTAATGTTGCAAAGGTTGTTTGTCCTTTTTCGTGGGATTCCTCTCGAACCGATTTCTCTGCTCGCCGTATATTCCGAGATTATCAGCAAATTGTATTTTCTTGGATTCGCTTATTGTTTGGCGTATCTCCAAAGTGTGTATTTGGAATGGAATGCTTTAGACCAAACCAATTGTATTTTATCGGCCATCCAACTTGTACTCAGTATCCTCTTGGTATTGACTTCCTTTTTTTATAGAAGGTTTTTTGGTTTTGCTCCCATCATTGTTCGTTTGACTTTTTTTCTTTTGGTATTGGTCGAAATTGAAACTGGATTTCATGATCCTTCCATTCCTTATTTTGATCCAAGGAATTGGCTTACCATCACCGCCTTACTTGCCACTTCCTCTTTCTTTTATCCAGGACTTGTTTGGCAGTACATTTTAGAATGGTCCTTTGTACTTTTAATTTATATCTTTCGGGTGTACTTTGCCAACCAAACTGTCATCCCGATGGAAACTTGGAGAGAGATGTCCACCATCTTCCCTTTGTTCCTTGTCGCCTTTTTTTTAAACCACTGGTGGTTTCGCACTCGTTACATTGCTGCTTATCGTGGGATGTTACTCGAAGAAAAACGGAGAACATTTTTCCAAGACATCCATGATAGTTTAGGCTCACAATTAACGGATTTAGTGTTACTCACTCAAAAAATCGAAAAAAAACCGACAGAGATCACTGAGATACAATTACAAAAATTAAGGCAACTTTCAGAGTCAGCCCTTCAATCCTTACGCACGCAAGTCCAAGAAGAAGACCAAAGAGATTTGATCCAAGAATCTTTGTTAGACGGATTAAAACTTTTAGTCAAAAAACGATACAAACTTGTGGGTCGTACGATAAACCTAAAATGGGATTCCATAGGAGATGAGACAATGATCAAAATTCCCGATCCTGAGGTAGCCCATCATATCCTTCAATTCTTCAAAGAAGTGACAACCAATGACTTACGACATGGAAACGGGACTTCTGAATGGAAGATTGATCGAACACCGGATCATATGGTATTCCAATTTGTCACTGAACTAGAAAAATCGAACGGAAAAGAAAAGGTTATGGATATTCATCCAAACAAACAAGGATGGAATGAATCTGGAATAGGCGAACGAGGCCTCCACCAAAGAATCAAATCTTTAAATGGTGATCTTACCATAATGGAATCTCCATACCAGATCCATATGAAACTTCCAATGAGTTTATTTCATATATGAAACCAATTTCCATCGATATCATCGAAGACAATGTAGATTTTTTACAATCGTTATGCGGGGTTTTAAAACAAAATTCTCATCTAAATTTGGTTACTTGGAATTCAGCTGAAGATTTTTGGGCGAATGGACAATCTAGAGAATGGGATTTACTCATTTTGGACATTGGACTACCTGGTATGAGTGGAATTGATGTACTCAAAACTTACCATACAATCGAATCGAGAAAAAGCCTTGTGATTTCCGCCTTACAAACGGATGACGCTATCTTTTCAGCACTTCGGAATGGAGCTTCTGGCTATATTTGGAAATCAGAGTTGGACTCTCTTCCAGAGACCATTCAAACCATTTTGGAAGGAGGGAGTGTGATTTCTCCTTCGATCGCCGCAAAAGTATTGTTAAGTTTTCGAAAACCTCCGACTATTTCCGACCCTTCTGGTGTTGAAGTTCTCACTCCCAGGGAAAGACAAATTTTGGAACTGATTGTAGAAGGGGACAACCCAAGCCAGATCGCTTCTTTATTTGGAACAACTGTAGGAACTGTCCGCCAACAAATCAAAGCCATCTATAAAAAACTCCAAGTGAACACTCGGGTGCAAATGCTAAAAAAAGCCCGCCAGTTCGGAATTTTTTAAAGGGATATGAAATTCTAATTTATACCATCTGGTAAATGGACACTTACTGAAAACATGTTTATACTATCTCATCAACTTACCAGAATACAAACAAATGCGACTAGAAACAATTCATTGGATCTCTGCTCTCCTCATCAAACTAAGGCTTGTTTTATGGTTTGGTGTGTACTTAGCTCTTGTATTTCTGATGAATTGGGTTTTATAAAGGGAAATCCAAAAAACAAAAGTATCCATTTGGGAATGTCCCTTTCCTTCCTTTTTATACCATTTGGTAGATAGACAGCGACTCTCGTCTCTGTTAGCATGATTCTAATAATCCCAGTCTGTCCTACCCTGGCTGGCGAATAGCGTAGAATTTCCATTTAACATTCCATTGCTTGGTGCAAGTGCCATCGTGTTCGAGACCACGGTGGTATTTTTTTTGCCCACCGAGTGCGTTCCTTTAAATTTTAGAATGATCATAGGTGGCAAAATCACCTACAAACGATCTAAAAAATTACCATTCTGTAACATCTGTTCCCCGAAAAAATATTGCACCGAGGAAATGGGAAGATAGCCTTGGCTACACTTTCATAGGAGAATTTATGAAGAAAATTTTACTCATGGCAGCAGTTGCAGCTTTCATTGCAAACTGTTACAGCATCGACAAAACTAAAGTGGGCGGAAAAGAAGTAGTAACTGCTACTCAAATGAACCCAGCTATCTTTACACTTTGGGGTGCTCCTGTTACTGCTTGTTTAGATGACCTAAACAAAGAAGGTGTGACTCAAGTTGTTGATGCAAAAGGTCCTGCGACTCACGGATTGTTCACTACAAGCCGTATTTCTACAACTGAAGCTTGCCAAGCTACTGGAGTTAAGTAAGTTTTTTGTTGGGCTGAGGCAACTTTTGTTGCTCAGTCCAACTTCTCTCCTCTTTCATTGAACCGACTCCATACTTTTTTTCTTACAACTTTTTTCTTCTTTTGTTTTTCTGCCTCACCCATACTTTCCCAACCAAACATTCCTGATTTGGATTCCATTGAAAAAGCTTCATTGGAAAGAGATTGGCTCGTCCTCCTTCACTACCAAACTTCCAAATGGAAAAAGAAACATAAAAGTTTGGCAGACGGACCTTCCTTTTTTTTATCTGTGGACGGTCTTACCAATCCTACTTCTGAATTAAAAGCTCATTTGGATCTCTTTCAAAAACCGAAAGAAGAATTAATCAAAATGGAATGCAAATTCCCTGCCAGGTTCCATTGGATTCGCAAACGATTTGGATTTCCCGTCGACCCAACTTGGGAAGAACAATGTACGAAGTGGCCTGAGTTTAAAAACCAAATGCGAGCAAAATCAGTTTCGGTGATCTTTGCTTCCTTCCATCCGGAACATCCAGCTTCATTATTTGGGCATACGATGCTTAAATTTAATGAAGAAAAACCAAATGGAGTTGTTTCTGAAGATTTAATTTTGAATTATGCGGCAACAGTTCCTGGCAACATCGATCCAATTTCATTTGTGATATATGGGCTTGCAGGTGGATTTCATGGATCATTTGAAATTCAAAAATACTTATATAAAATTCATGAATACAATGAATTTGAAAATAGAAATCTTTGGGAATTCAAACTCAACTTAAACCAAGAAGAAGTGGATCAATTGACTCGTCACCTTTGGGAAATGTCACAAAACCATTTTGATTATTATTTTTTAGATGAAAATTGTTCGTTCCGCATTTTGACTCTTCTCGAAGTAGCAAGACCAACGCTGAGACTTACGGATCGAATTTCAGTAATGTTACTGCCAACAGAAAGTTTGAAAATTCTTTCCAACCAAACAGGACTCATTGAACAAATTCAGTTTAGACCTTCTATCATCGAAAGATACAGACACAAATATGGTTATTTAACTTCTTCAGAAAAAACCATTTTAGACAAAATGGTAGATGGGAATATGGATTCTGCATTTGAATTAGACTCAGATAGAAGGACTCTTCTTTTTGATATCTATATCGATCATCTAGTCATTCATAAAATTAAAGCATATGGGAAGATGGAAATCAAAGACCAACAGTTATATACAGAAGCGGACCAAAAAAGAGGAGATATACAAGTTTTAAATTCGTTACCGGATTATTTCCAGATTGATAAATTGTCCAATCCACTTCTTAGCCATGCTCCATCTCAGGTAACAATTGCTCATGGAAATTCGACGAATGGAGGTTATAGTGAAATCCAATATCGGCCAGTCTTACGAGACTTTACAGATTCTTATCTAGGTTATTCTCCATACAATCAAATTTCGTTTTTAAGAATGAATGCACGTTTTTATGAAGATACAAAACAAACCGTAATACAAGAGTTTCATGTTTTGGAAATGTCATCGTTAAATCCAATTGGACAAAAAATTTGGAAACCTTCTTGGCGTTTGGATTTAGGTGTTAAGTCATTGTATACTGAGAAAAATTACATAAAACCAATAACGGAATACTACGGTTATGCGAGTGGCGGTTATGGGGTTGCTTGGGAGCCATTTTATCCTTTTTTCAGGCATCAATTTGTTATGTTTTCTTTTTTGGATCTCAGGGTAGACCAATCACCCATTTGGGGGAGTGGATATCGTTTAGGCGGAGTGAGTAGTACTGGCCTTCTCATTCGTATCTATGAATCTGTTGGATTGATTTTTTCAGGAGACTACAGGTCTTACTTTGCGGGAGATAGAGGGAACTTCCCTGAATTTGTCTCTCAGATCAATTGGACATTATTAGAAAATGTATCATTAGAATTAAAATACAAACAAATTCAAACAAAGGAATTGGATTGGAACGAATACCAAGCAGGGTTAAAAATTTTCTTCTGATTTTTGGTTTGGTGGAAGATCAGTCCATCAAACGTTTGATTTCTTTTAAGAGTGTTGACTGGCCAGACATTAGCTTTGTTTCCGATTCTAGGATGGCCTCTTTTTTTCCTGGTCGCATAAAAAACTGTTCTAAAACTGCTTCTCTTAGAGTTTCTTCAAACCACATCCGGGTTTGGGTTTCCCTATTTTTCGCATAATATCCGTTTGATTTTGTAGTCGAAATATAATCTAAAACCAACTTCCAGATTTCTTCGATTCCTTTTCCGCCGATCCCACTGCAAGTGGTAGCCCTAGGTATCCATTTGGATTCGGGGGCAGGGAAAAGATGGAGGGCCGATTCATATTCGACCCGGGCCCGCATGGCAAAGGGTTCATTTGGCCCGTCCGCTTTATTGATGGCAATGAGGTCAGCCATTTCCATAATTCCCCGTTTGATCCCTTGGAGTTCATCTCCTGCACCGGCAAGCATGAGTAATAAAAAAAAGTCTACCATCGAGTGGACTTGGGTTTCGGATTGTCCCACACCCACAGTTTCAATGATGATGGTGTCAAATCCTGCTGCTTCACAGAGATACATGGACTCTCTTGTTTTTCTCGCAACTCCTCCCAGCGAACCGCTGCTAGGTGATGGGCGAATGAATGCATTTTCTGATTTGGAAAGAATTTCCATCCTTGTTTTGTCACCGAGAATGGAACCTTTGGTTCTTTGGCTACTCGGATCAATGGCAAGGACTGCCAGTTTGTGGTTTTGTTCCAGAAGGTAACTTCCAAAACTTTCGATAAAGGTAGACTTCCCAACACCCGGTACTCCTGTGATTCCGATCCGGATGGAATTTCCTACCTTGGGCATCACAAGCTCCAAAATGGCTTGGGCTTTGTCATTATGTGCTTCTAAATTACTTTCTACAAGAGTGATGGCTTTGGAAAGATGGGTGCGGTTCCCAGAAAGAATTCCTGTCGCTAGTTCCTCTGCCGAGATTTCTTTGCGGCTAAGAGTTTTTCTTTGGTCACGAATATAAGGAGAAATGGCGGGAGCATCGGCGACACCAGGGTTGACAGAAAGTGCCGATTTGGGATTCACAATACCAGAATCCTGATTCTTTTTGCCAATGTCCTCGTTTGGTGTTTCCATATTTGTTGATTCTTTTTGAAAGATCCTAATCAACACCGATCCACTGATGGTAATTTAGCAAATCGGTGTTTGGTGGGATAAGCCCCTTGTTTAACTTTGAACTTAGGCGGCTCTTCTTTCGCCAAGGAGGATGTTCAGAATTTGTTTGGCAGCTTCTGAGATCACAGTTCCCGGTCCAAAAATAGCAGTTGCTCCTGATTTGTAGAGGAAGTCGTAATCTTGTGCAGGAATCACCCCACCCACAACCACGAGTACATCTTCTGCACCCAGTTTTTTTAATTCCTCAATCACTTGTGGAACAAGGGTTTTGTGACCAGCAGCAAGAGAGGACACTCCCAAGATATGACAGTCATTTTCTACAACTTGTTTGGCGACTTCAGCCGGTGTTTGGAACAAAGGCCCGATATCAACGTCAAAGCCCATATCAGCAAAACTTGTTGAGATCACCTTGGCGCCACGGTCATGTCCATCTTGGCCCATTTTGGCCACCATGATTCTTGGGCGGCGTCCTTCTAGTTTTGCAAATTCATCGGCGAGGGATCTTGCTTCGATATACCCTTTGTCTTCGGAAATTTCAGAGGAATACACTCCAGAGATGGAACGAATCACAGCTTTGTACCTCCCAAATACTTTTTCCATTGCATAAGAAATTTCACCAAGAGAAGCTCTTTTTCTGGCAGCATCCACTGCAAGTTCTAGGAGATTTCCATTCCCTGTTTCTGCACATTTGGTGATAGCGTTTAACGCAGCTTCTACGGCTGTTTTATCTCGATCTTTTTTCATTTGTTCCAAACGTTTGATTTGGGCAATCCGAACGGCAGTATTGTCAATGTCTAAAATATCAAGAGGGGCTTCCTTATCCAAACGGAACCGGTTCACACCTACAATCACATCTTTTCCAGAATCGATACGGGCTTGTTTTCTTGCGGATGCTTCTTCAATTCGCATCTTAGGAATTCCCGTCTCAATTGCTTCTGCCATTCCACCTAACTTTTGTACTTCGGTAATCAGGGCCCAAGCTTTGTGGACTAAATCGTTTGTGAGTTTTTCTACATAGAAGGAACCACCCCAAGGATCAATGACCCGGTGGATATTGGTTTCTTCTTGGAGATAAATCTGAGTATTCCTTGCAATCCTTGCCGAGAAGTCGGTGGGAAGGGCAATAGCTTCATCAAGTGCGTTTGTGTGTAAGGATTGAGTATGGCCAAGAGCTGCGGCCATCGCTTCGATACAAGTCCTTCCTACGTTGTTGAAAGGATCTTGTTCGGTGAGAGACCAACCCGATGTTTGGCAGTGAGTTCGTAGAGCCAATGACTTTGTGGATTTGGGTTGGAACTGGTTGACAATCTTTGCCCAAAGAAGTCTTCCTGCGCGCATCTTAGCAATCTCCATAAAATGGTTCATCCCAATCGCCCAGAAAAAAGACAGGCGAGGAGCAAATTCATCTACAGAAAGACCAGAAGCAATCCCTGTTTTGATGTATTCCCATCCATCGGCAAGTGTGTAGGCAAGTTCTAAGTCTGCTGTTGCACCTGCTTCTTGCATATGGTAACCAGAAATGGAAATCGAATTAAACTTAGGCATGTACTTGGAAGTATAACCAAAGATATCGGCAATGATTTTCATGGAATGTTTGGGTGGGTAAATGTATGTATTACGCACCATAAACTCTTTCAAAATATCATTTTGGATGGTACCGGAGAGTTTGTCTCGTGAAACTCCTTGTTCTTCTGCCGCCACAATGTAGAAGGCAAGAACTGGGATGACGGCACCATTCATCGTCATGGAAACAGACATTTGGTCGAGAGGGATTTGGTCGAAGAGGATCTTCATATCCAAAACCGAATCAATGGCCACGCCGGCTTTTCCCACATCTCCCACCACACGGTCATGGTCCGAGTCGTATCCACGGTGAGTGGCAAGGTCAAAGGCAACAGAAAGTCCTTTTTGTCCTGCCGCTAAGTTTCTTCGGTAAAAGGCATTGGATTCTTCGGCTGTAGAGAATCCGGCATATTGGCGGACGGTCCAGGGTTTATTCACATACATGGTGGAATAGGGCCCCCGTAAATAAGGAGGGATTCCCGCCGCATAGTTTAGGTGTTCCATTCCCTCCAAATCAGTCTTCGCATAACGAGATTGGATGGAGATCCCTTCTGCCGTTTGCCAAAGCGAAATGGATTTAGAATCCGGCTGAGGAGAACTGAAAGAAAGAGGGAGTTTTGCAAAATTAGGTTTGTTCATTTTATTTCCCGATCCATTTGGTTTGGGCTTTTTCCATAAATTCCACGATGTTTCGTTTCATATGGATGAAGTCGTCGATTCCGAGTGATTCTGCTTGGTTGATGAGATCTTTTGGGTACCCTGCCAGAAGTTTCCAAGAATTGGTGAGTTGGGATTTCATCTCCGCGGCAAATTCAGGAAGGTAGGTCGCATATTCTTCGTCAGACGAACAAAGGACAACGATTTCGCATCCCTGTTCTTTTGCCTTTGTGACCCCTTCTTTCACAGAAGAAAATCCTAAGTTGTCAATGATTTCATATCCAAGGCAACCGAGGAAATTGGAGCTAAAACCAGCACGAGCTTTTCGCATGGTCAGATCCCCAATCGTAAGTAAAAATACTTTGGGAAGTTTTTTACCAGAAGCCACATGGGTGTCTGTGAGATTTCTCCACTTGTCAAATTCGTAAGAAAGACGAACTGGCACAAGACGCAAGTAACTGGTTTGTCCTTTGGTATTGATATTTTCTTTCGTAACTTCCAAAGAACTTTTCAATTCTGGATGTCTTTCTGAGGCGAGAGGGTATTGGTTGGTTCCGAGTAAAATTTCTTTTTTGTTGGCAAGAGCGTTTCTTTTTTTCTCTGCACGGGCATTGATTTCTTTTTGGATGAATCCTTTTTTGAGTGCTTCTCCAAATCCACCATCTTTCTCCAAATCCTGGAATTTTGCCCAAGCCGATTCTGATAGTTTTTTTGTAAGCACTTCCAAGTAATAAGAACCTGCTGCAGGGTCTTCTACCTTGTCAAGGAAGGATTCATAACGAAGTAGAAGTTGTGAATTCCTCGCAATACGTTTGCCTAACTCTTGTTGTGCGGAGTATTCAGAATCAAATGGTAATACAGTAACAAAGTCGGCTCCACCCATTACAGCCGACATGGCGGTAGTGGTTCCACGTAACATATTGACATAAGGATCATATGCCGTGAATTGAAAATTGGAAGTTCTTGCGACAATCAGTGCGGGAAGAGATTCTCCAAGTCCAGCTTGATAAGCATTTAAGACTTCTGTCCAAAGGATGCGGAATGCACGGAATTTTGCGATTTCCGTGAAATAGTCAGAACCAATTCCCATCCAAAACCAAACGTTGGCTGCCGCATCTTCAATTTTCACACCTGCATCGAGATGACGGTTTAAATAATCCACACCCCAAGAAAGAGAATAAGCTAGTTCTTGGCCAATGGATGCACCTGCATCTCTTAAATAATAACTATGAATTCCCACACCGGAAAACCCTTTGGTTCCCGCAAGCGAAGCGAATGTTTTGCCTATTGAGTTTTCTTCTGTTCCTAGTTCTCCGTTTTTTATTGCGGATCCATATGGGTCAAAGTCACTGAGTACAGTGTTATGCGAAGAAGTAAGTTTCTTTAATGAGTCGGAAAAGGTTGGTGTTTTTTCTTCTAGAGATACAACCAAGGGAAGATTCCCTGTAAGGCCAACCAATCGTTCTAGGTCCTGAGAAGATCCAATCTTTAAACCAGGAAATTTTTCATTCTCCCCTTGGGAGATAAGAACTACGGCATCGGCTCCTTTTTTGGAAAGATCAGTTAATTCGGATTCGGAGGTTATGGTTTCTGTGACATTCCAACCATTGGTTCGTTTGTACACTCGAGGGAGGTCTGAGATATCTTCTTTGCGATAGAAGGGTTCAATTTTGAAACCTTCTTCTGTTTCCCAAGTGACTTTGTCCCAAGGGTTACCTTTTAAATCTTTTAGGATTTGGTTTTTCCAATCCTCAGTAGAAACTTCAGGGAAGTCTGAAAATAGAAATTCGTTCAATTTATTCCTCTACGATTTGGTAATCTTCCATATAACCTGGGAAGTCGCCTAACCCACGTGTGAAGGTGAATTTTGCCGGATAAACAACTAGACGTTTACCTGACTGTAAAAAAGTTCCAGATAGTAGTGTGAAAGGGGAGGCAACAATAAAGGCCGCAGTCCCAAGCACCGTACCGGCAAGACCCATAGGTCGCGCTACAATCAAATCGATCAACATTTCGCCACCAGAAGGAACTTCTCTAGCAGATAAAGTCTGGGTCCAAAGGAGACAGATTAAGAAAAGGATGGACAAGGGTCGTGTTTGTTTCATAGGCTGATCACTCGGGCTTTCATCTGATGAAATCTCGAGAATGATCTCCCTGTAAAGTAAGAAATATGGCTAAAGAAATTGTTTTGTTTGTTCTCTATTCTATTGTGCATCTACTTGCGATCGCTACGATCACAAAACAGGATGTTTTTTATCTCCCTTCGAAAATCATTCCCATCCTGATTCTCATTGTAGCACTCTTTCGCTACTTCCCTAGTTTGGAAAAACGTGGGAAATTGGTGGCTGTAGGACTTGTGTTTTCTCTTTTTGGAGATAGTTTCCTTGCTCTTCCCAAAGAAGGTTTTTTTGTATTTGGGCTTGGTTCCTTTCTCATAGCACAGTTGATTTATTCTTATGCCTTTACATTGGATTCGAAAATCAAACCTATCCTTGCCATTCCCTTTTTACTATTTGGTTCCTCCTTCTTTCTTGTTCTTGTGCCAAAACTAGGTGCTCTTCTCATTCCAGTAGGGGTTTATATTTCAGCGATTTGTCTTATGGGATGGCGAGCAGCTGCTAGGAATTCAGTTTCCAAACCATTTTATTTAGGCCTTTTGGGTGCCTTGGTTTTTATCCTTTCTGACTCCATCATTGCCTATTCGATGTTTCTAAAACCAGAAATGGACAGATTCACTGCATCAATGGGAATTATGGTAACGTATTATATCGCCCAGGTCCTCATCTACTCAGCCACAAAGGCGGAAGAGTTGGATGTACAATCAGTGAAAAATACTTGATTCACTTGAAACTCGAGAGTATCGTATCTATGGTTTTGAATAACCAGGGAATGGGATTATGAAATCACTAAAAAAAACATCCTTTATTGAAGCAGTTGCTGCTGCGATTGAACATGAGGTTCAATGTTTCAATTTTTATCTAAAACTCTCTGAAAGTTTACCGGAAGGTCAAATTAGGGAATTGTTCAGCCAACTTGCGTTAGATGGCGATGAGCACATTAAATTTATTAAAGAAATTTATAAAAGTGCAGAGGGGAAAGAACTTCCCAATCTAAAACAACTTTCTCAGATCGAAAAATTTCATTCCTCTACCATCCAAAAGGTAATGGATAGGCTTGATCGAAACAAAAACGAAGAAGTAAAAGCTGACGAAAGAAAAGCGATCGAACTTGCAATTAGAGAAGGGGAAGATGCGCGTAATTTTTACGCTACCATTCGGAACAAATTCCAAGATCCAAAAATCAATTTGTTATTTCAAAAATTAGCAAATTTTAATGAATCCAACAATTCATTGTTAGAAGCCCAAGCAATGGCTATGGAACAGTCGACACCGGCTGACCAAGTTTTCTATTGGGAAGATGAGGAACTGATGGAGCAGGTGAATCGTTCTGCAAAGGCCGCATCCAAACCAAAACCGTCTAAACCTGCACAAAAATCACAAACCGCAAAAACAAAACCATCTGCTAAAAAAACTTCTAAACCAGCTGCAAAACCAGCAAACAAGAAGTCGGCGAAAAAAGCCGCTAAAAAGGCAGTGAAAAAAGTTGTAAAGAAAGCGGTTAAAAAATCAAAACCTGCAAAAAAGAAAGGTAAGAAAAAATAGTGAAATACCAAGTTACCCATTCGTTTCCCGTCCCCCTTGAAAAACTTCTTCATGCGAGAGAGGAAAGATACAAACATTTGGATCAGTTCCCTGATTTAAAGAATGTAACTCTACTCGAAGAAACAAAAGAGGGGAATATCATTCGTCAAAAACGAAAGGTAAGTTTGGAAGGATCCATGCCTGCCGTTCTTTCGGCAGCCCTCAATGACCTTTCGCTTTTAGAAGAATCCACTTTTGACATTACGACCAACACTCATGAATTCAAAATCTCTCCTCCAGGGAAAGACAATGTGTTTGTGATCAAAGGGAAAAGTAAATATGAAGCGGATGGGGCGGAGTCCAAACGTTCTTATGATGTGGATGTGGTTTCCGGTCTTCTATTTGTTTCTCCGATTGTGGAAAAGGCAATTGAAGAAATTCACAAACATAGTTTAGAAAAAGACAGAAAATCCATCGCCAAATTTTTGGGGGTTGAATCCTAAGTAGAAGTGAAGTCTTCTTCTCCTCACTTTTTACGATCTGTTTTAGAACTCAATTTGACGATCCTCATTATGGGGAACGTCACTTTGTTTGCCAAACTCCTTCCTTTCCCTGCAGTCACGATCATCTCCGGTAGGGCTCTTTTTTCTGTCCTGATCCTTGGTTTGTTTTTTTGGGTACGTGGTAAATCTGTTTCTTACCGAAGTTTTAAAGACTTTTTATCGGTCTTTGGAATCGGAATTCTTTTTGCTCTGCATTGGGTTACGTATTTTCATTCCATCCAGGTCTCCACTGTGGCTGTGGGGATGTTGTCACTTTTCACCTATCCCGTGTTTTCTGCCATTTTAGAACCATTGTTTGGTGGGAAACGCCCCGACCCTTTTGCCTTCTTCATCGCCTGTTTCTCTTTTTTTGGACTTTTTTTAATTGTACCTGATCTATCTTGGGACAACCAAATGTTCCAAGGAGTCGTTTGGGGAGTGGTCTCGGCAGTTCTTTATGCCATTCGCAATTTGCTTACAAAAGAAATGCATGTGCACTACCCAAGCTCCCAAATTCTATTTACCCAACTGATTGCCACAAGCCTTGTCCTCCTTCCTTTTGCTGATGGTCTTTTTGTGATGCTCGCAGAACCTAAATACCTTGTATTCCAAGTGGTTCTTGCAGGAGTCTTCACTTCACTGGCTCATACCATTTGGATTCGTAGTTTATCCAATTTGTCTGTCACAACCGCAGGGACTTTGTCTACACTAAGCCCCATTTACGGGAGTTTGGCGGCCTGGTATTTTTTAGGAGAGGTTCCTCCCGATAGGCTTTGGTTAGGTGGTGGTGTGATTCTTTTTTGTGCGATTTTAGAAGTGTTTCGAAAACAAGCGGAGGCTAGTAAACACATCGAAGCGGGTTAGGTTTGGCAGGGATTCGCAAAATTTGATTTTTTTAGTTTTGTTTGGATCCGGTTGCAGTGAAAGATTTTCCTGGCTTCGATGGCTTGTATATTCAAAATAAGATCGGTCGGAAGATCCAAACTTTAAAACATTAGAGAACACCTTTCTCTCTATTTTTATTCTAAACCTAACAAAAATTAATGGAAATCCTCACATTTCTGTTTGACAATTCTCTAGTTTTCTAGTCTTTACTATCCTCTTGTAGAAATATATTATTTCTCCAAAGGAGTTTGTGGTGAAAAAAATTAGTTTCATTCTTGTATTTGCTGTTTCTGTTACGGTTTTTAATTGTCAGTCAGGCGATAAAACATCTCTGGAAGAATCAAAAACGATTTTAGAAGGGACTTGGATATTAACAAACAATTGCACCAAAGACCCAAGTCCGAATGCCACAGCTTGGCTTGTCATTAGCAACAACCGGGATATCAAATCTTGTTATAAAAAAACTAGTTCGATAGTGAAAGGATCACTCATCAAACAAAGTGAAGGAAATTACAATATCAATTGGTCAGAAGGTCCTGCTTCAACTGCACAATATCCGGTGGGTGGCCCTTTGAATTTATTTGGAATGACGACGGAAGGAGTTACGGTTTGTTATACTCGGGTTAAGAGTGCCAAACAAAACCCTCCAACATTTTGTAAGTAAAGAAAGAAAGTTTTGTTGTTAAGATAAAACTCCCCCTGCGCCACCGATGGTAGCGGAAATCCTTTCGCAAAGCGAAAGATTGGAGCGGACAGCGGGATCGCCTAATGGAAAGTATATGAAAACTGATTTCCATTGGCGAGGTGCCCGCAAAATTTACCAAAAAAAAAATCATTCGTGTAAGTGGTGGATGACTTGGATTAGTTTTTCTTGGACTTCTTTGGCAATTTTTTCGAGTTCAGGATTTTGGACCAGTTTGGTCATGGTCATAGGATCAAAGATGGATACTTTGGTTTCACCATTTTTTTCTTCAGTGACGACTACGTTACAAGGAAGTAATAGTCCAATTTCATCAGCTGTTTGGAGGGCTTTGTGCGCAAAACTAGGGTTACATGCACCGAGAATGGTGTAACGTTTGAAATCCACTCCAATTTTTTCTTTGAGGGTGTTTTTGACGTCGATGGTGGTAAGAACTCCGAAACCTTCTTTTTTTAGGGCTTCGGTTGTGTCGGCGATTGTTTCTTCGAAACCTTTTTTTCTATGAACAGTGAGTCCTAACATAAATCCTCCGATGGGTCTATACCCCATAGGGTATATCGAATTTCGGAACTTGCAAGAGAATTTTGTTTAAAGCAAAAAAAAGATCATTCTTTTTTGGGGAGTTTTTGCATTTCTTCCACGCTGGGAAGTTGTTTTGACATATGACGGATTTCCCCAGAAGCATTGAGGAGAAAATATTGAGGGAGTGGTTCTGTTTTTAAAGAAACAAACCTGTCATCCAAAATCAATGATTGGAATTCTTGTTCTCTCGGGGTAAAGTTCAAGAGAACATAGGTGCCAAGATCCGGTTTCCCTTCACCGCATTCTAAACCTTGCAACATTTCACATCTGGATTTGGTAACAGCAAGTAGGACTAGTTTCCCTTCACGTGAAGCTTGTCCAAAAGCAAAGGATTTGTTATGGCCCCAATGGATTTCCTCGCTGGCCATTTCGTTGATTTTTACATATCCGTAAACGAGTAACAAAATGAAGAGGGGCATGGATAAAAAACCAAACAGGTAAAAAACACGGGAATATTTCTGCATACAAGGCAATGGAACCGAAACACCCAGTTCTCGCCAAGTTGAATTTTTCATTGTTTATAAACAAAGAAAGTTTAAAAAAAACTACACCTCTTTATTCCCATAACAAATCTGGTTTAAAGAGAGAAACCTTAGGAGAAATCAATGGAGATTTGGTATACTGAAAAATTGGAATTAGAAAAAGGGCGTGCGGTCAGTTACCGGGTAACAAAAACAATCGAAAGCCTACAATCTCCGTTCCAAAAAATCGATATTTTTGAAACACAATCCTTTGGACGAATGTTTACACTTGATGGTGTAACGATGGTTACTAACAAAGATGAACATTCTTATCATGAAATGATTGCACATATTCCAATGATGAGCCATCCCAATCCAGAATCAGTACTTGTGATCGGTGGGGGAGATGGTGGAACTGTTCGTGAAGTATTAAAACATCCATCAGTCAAAGAAGTTGTGTTATGTGAGATTGACAAAGCAGTTGTTGATATTAGTTATAAATATTTTCCTGAATGCGCTGACGCAATGAAAGATCCAAAAGTCATCCATCACTATGATGATGGAGCAAAATTTGCTCGTGACAACAAAGGTCGTTTTGATGTGATCCTTGTGGATTCAAGTGATCCTGTAGGTCCTGCAGAAGTTTTATTCAAAGAACCATTTTTTCGAGATATGGCAAGTGCCTTAAAACCAACGGGAATCATTGCCACACAAGCAGAATCTTTTTGGTATCATGGCGATGTGATTTCTTCGCTCTTTGACTTTATTCCTAAAATTTTTCCTGAGTATGGATATTATTACACAACCATTCCTACCTATCCTTCTGGAATCATAGGGTTTACTTTTTTATCGAATGCGATTGATCCTTATTCAGTAACTCCAGATCCAAAACGAGTTCCGAAAGGTTTGAAATACTACAGTCCAGAAATTCACAAAGCAGCTTTTGTACTTCCAGAATTTGCAAAAGCTTATATCAAACGAAAAGGTTAAAACTTTGTGAAAAAGGTTCCTTTCTTCTTTTTCCTATCTTTTGTTTTTTTTCTACCTGGGATTCCTGTCCTTTGGGCCCAGGAAACAAAAGCAACTAAGTTGGAATTAGAAGCGGAATCCTATGAGGAACGTGGTTACCCTAAAAAAGCAGAGGAACTTCGTTCCAAGGTAAAACGACTTCGTTCTGGACAGTTCCAAAGTCTTGAGAAAGAGCCGACTGAATATCCAACTACTTCCAATGCACCTGCAACTAACAATGGTTCTTTGGAATTTCACCAGGGAACATGGGAGATTGGGTTTCGTGCTTTAGGGCAAGTTGGAATTTTTTCTTCGGGAAAAGAATGGGCCTTGGATGATGGTCGTGTTGCTTTCCAAGCAGGGACTCCCTATTACCCTCGGTCGCAGATTGGTTATCAAAATATTCGAACTCTTCCTTATCAGTATGATTTAGAAAAAAAACAGGGTTCTGGTTCCTTTTCTCCACGAGTGGCATACAAACACAAATCAGCTAAGTGGGGGATAGAATATATCTATTTCCAATTCCAAACAACAAACGATTTTATTTCATTAGGATATTTAGGTGGGAACCAATCCGCTTTCCATTCTGATCGATTGTATAACGCTGAACACAAGTTAGTTCTTAAAATATATGAAGATTTATACAAAAACATTGGATATAGTTGGGATTTTGGATTAAGAGCAGGTTCTTTTCATACAAATTCCGTTTTTAATTCCCAAACTTTGGGACAAACAGGGATTATGCGAGATTCAATGCGTTATCTTGCACCAAGTACGGGATTTCGGTTTTATCATAAACTTGGTGACGGTTTTTCTTATGAATTGGGAGGAGAAATGTTTTTTACTCCTATGGGTAGACTCCAATACCGAAGAGACATTTTAACTCAAACAGGTGGTGTTCCACGGTTTGCGGAAGGTGCCACGACTAGAGAGGAAGCCTATTCGTTGTTTTCGGAAAAACCATTACAAACCACTATTGTTGGACTTGATTTGTTGGCGCAGGCCAACTGGCAACCGTTAGATCACCACAAATTCAATATGGGATTTCAAATCATCCAATACATCTGGAGAACCAATGAATCTTATGCACCTGGAATTCGTGCATTGAATGAAGAATCCTTTGTATCGGGAGTTCGAGATTATTATTTGAGTTCTGCCTTTTATGAAGCGGATGGTCGGGACAAACGTCCTTCCAGAAGTTATTTAATTTCGAATTTTTACTTTGGGTACACTTATGTTTTTTAAGTTAAGGTTCCATCTTTTCATTGTTTTTCTGATTTCTTTTTTGGGGTATGGATGTGGGATTTCTCTTCGGGTGTACAGACCTTTCCCTCAGGAAATAGCTTTTGACTATGTCAAAAAAATGGATCATATTGAAATCTTTGTGAAAGATGAAAATCGGATGAAGATGGGTGTTTACGATGGGTATTTTGCAAACCCCGAAGGACTTCCCAATGAATATGGGCCACTTTCTTATTTAATTCGGAAGGAACTTTCCATCCGAGGGAATCGTTTCCCCTTACTTCTTGACCGGGGTGGAAAAATTTTTATTGATGAATACCAACTTGTATCCTTGGATAGATGTTCCAAAAACTTAAGTTTTGTGAGGATGAAAGCAAGGATCCAAATTCTTGGGGCTTCGGAAGAAACATTTTCCTTCTATGATGAAATTGATTCTCGTGTGACGAATTGTTATTTAACAGGAAGTATACTAACAGTAGTTCCGTTGATATGGTATGTTCCTTACAACGGGTATCGAGGGAATCGAGAAGACCAACTAAACCAACTGGGAAGAAATTCATTGACCGAATTTTTTACGAAGTTGGAGCTTATTTCAGGGTTTAACCAAAATTCGCAATTGGAACCAATCTCAGAACCTTCGCCAGTAAAACCCAAAACCACTCCCACCAAACAAGAACCAGTGGATCCGAAACTTAAGGAAATTCTTGATAGTTTATGAGGTCCCAAGTTTTGATCATCCTTTTGTGGTTGGGATTTAACCTTTCTCACTGTTATTCATTAGAAAAACCATACAACTACGGAAACCCATATTTACCAAGCCCTGAATTTACTGAAGACGACCCACAATTTGAAGAAGGGGAACCGATTTGGATTTTGGACCAAACAGGGAATTGGATTTTTTCTCTTCCTTCCAAACTGGTTCTTTGGAATTTAAAAGCTGACAACCATCATATCTCTAAAGAAACCAAAGAATATCTGATTCGTTATATCAAAGAAAACAATTTACGGGATGTCAAGGTCCGTTTCAACCAGTACGCTCCACTATCAGAATGGAAACGACTTCCAAAAAATAAAAATATAAACCCGCTAGTACGTTATTTTATTGGATCCATTTCCTTACTTGCTTATACTTTTTTACCTGGTCGTTTGTTTGCGGGAACGATCGGTGGGGATCACTACAATTCCTTTACAAACACAATCAATGTGTATTCAGATCTGCCTCCTGTTGTCATCCATGAAGGCGGGCATGCCAAAGACTTTGCCCAAAGAGAAAAAAGAACTCTTTATGCCATTGTCTATGCCATCCCTGTGGTTGGGGCCTTGTATCATGAAGCTCGTGCTTCCGATGATGCCCTCAATTACTTTGCAGAAAAAAATGACAAAGAACAGTTAGATTCCTCTTATGAATTGCTCACTCCTGCTTATGCAACGTACGTTGGAGGAGCTATCGGGGATGTGGTAGCCAATCCCATCACGGCAGTGGCTGTCATTCCTGGCCATATTTATGGACGTTATAAAAAACGAGACATTGACAAGGAAATAGAAAAACGAAAACAAAAGATCCAAATCAAGGAACCCAAGTGAAGCCAAGGTCTAATTTCATTCAAAAATTCAATTCCCGTAGAGACACTCTACGGTCTCTTCTCTGCATTGGTCTCGATCCCGAATTGGAAAAGTTACCAAAGGTTAGTTTGGAATCAAAAGCCCCTCTTGTCCATTTTACTGAAACCATCATCCGTTATACAAATTCCTATGCAGCTGCTTGGAAACCCAATGTCGCTTTTTTTGAGAGGTTAGGAGCCGAAGGTTATTTTGCTTTAGAACATATGGTACGTGTGATGAAGGATGTGTCTCCAGAAGTACCTATTGTGATGGATGCCAAACGAGGTGACCTTGCCAATACTTCCAAAGAGTATGCTAAATATTTTTTTGAAACATTGGGAGTGGATGCTCTGACTGTTAATCCATACATGGGCCGAGATAGTCTCGTCCCATATTTGGATCTGGGTGGATATATTTTTGTTCTCGGACTCACATCAAACCCTAGTTCACAGGACTTCCAAAAACAAAAACTTTTGGGTAAGGATCTCTACTTATACGAAGAGGTAAGTGACCAAATGGCAAGGCTTGGGGAGGAATACCCAAACCAAGTGGGACTTGTTGTGGGCGGAACCCATCCTTCTGAGATTCAATCTTTACGAACCCGTCACCCAAATATGTATTTTCTCATCCCGGGGTTTGGTGCCCAAGGTGGGGATTTAAAATCCATCGTGAATGCATCGGGAAATCGTTCTCTCATCAATTCATCAAGAGGAATCACTCTTAGTTCCTTAGAAGAAAATTACGGACAAGTTGCACAAAAGAAAGCGGAGGAAGTGCATAAAGAAATGAACCAACTCTTTCTCTAATGGTCTAATGACCAAAAAGGGAAACTAGTGAAAGAAACTTTAGCTATTGTTGGAACAGGGATCGCAGGTCTTGGCTCCGCATATTTTTTAAAAAATGATTTTGATTTAACTATTTTTGACAGTGCCGATTATATCGGAGGTCATACGAATACGGTGATGGTGAAAGAAGATGGGGTAAACATCCCCATTGATACGGGATTCATTGTTTTCAATCATGTGACTTATCCTAATCTTCTTAGACTTTTCCAAACGTTAAATGTTCCGACAAAAAAATCGGATATGTCATTTAGTGTGCAACACGATCCCACCAAATTAGAGTTTTGTGGTTCAGGTCTATCGGGATTATTCGCCCAGAAAAAAAATCTATTTCGACCTAGGTATTTGAAGATGTTACTGGAGATCGACCGGTTTAACAAATCGGCTCCGAAAATTTTAGACGATCCTAAATACGACACTTGGGATTTGGGTCGGTACATGGAGGCATTCGGGTATGGAAAAGACATTTTAAACTTCTATTTAATCCCGATGAGTTCAGCGGTTTGGTCGACCCCTCCTGATTTGATGTTAGAATTTCCCGCTAAGTCCCTCATTCGATTTTTTTATCACCATGGATTTTTAGGGCTGAACACCCAACACCAATGGTATACGGTGGATGGCGGGTCTCATGAGTATATCAAACGAATCATCCCACCGATCCAAAACAGATTTCGTTTGAATTCTCCCGTCAAACAAGTGAACCGAACAGGTGATGGAAAAGTGGAACTTGTGTTTGGCGAAGGAAAAAAGGAAATTTTTGATAAGGTTTTACTTGCCACTCATGGCCATATTTCTGCAAAAATGTTAGGAAATCCTACAAAATTGGAGTCAGAACTTCTCCCACTTTACAAGTACCAACACAATACCGCCACTTTACATACAGATGCAAGTGATATGCCAAAACTGGCTTCTTGTTGGTCCAGTTGGAATTATAAAATTGTCGAAGATGGAATGGGAAAACTAAATCCTTATACAATCTATTGGATGAATCGTTTGCAAAATGTTTCCAAAAAACAAAATTATTTTGTGACCATCAATGATCCGGATCGTGTGGCAAAAGATAAAATCATAAAAAAAATCGATTATGAACACCCACTTTTTTCTGTAGAGGCTTCTCTTGGACAAAATCGATTGTTTGAGTTAAACGAATCAGGTCCAATTTATTATGCGGGTGCATACTTTCGGTATGGATTTCATGAAGATGGATTTTTATCAGCCGTGAATGTTTCACGTAGCATACTAAAAAGGGGCCCATGGACTTAAACTCTTGTATGTACGAAGCGGACGTGTTCCATGCACGTACCGCTCCTAAACCAAACAAATTCCAATACCGGATTTTTAATTTTTATTTGGATCTTTCGGAAATAGACCAATTGGCCCACAATAGTGTTTGGTTTTCCAGGAACCGTTTTAATTTATTTTCCTTTTATGATAAAGACCATATCCAATTTGAAAAAGGAACAATTTATGAAAACGTTAAGTCTTTTTTAGAGGCTTCGGGTGTTAAGGACATTGGAAAGATATTTCTTCTCACCAACCTTCGGGTCCTAGGATATGTTTTTAATCCGGTAAGTTTTTATTTTTGTTATGATACGAATGGGAAGCCACTAGTATCCATTGCAGAAGTGGGGAATACCTTTGGGGAAATCAAACCTTACGTTGGTTATTTTAAACAAGCCAAAGGAACAATTGCTGATCCTGAAGTTTATATCCGAGAACCAAAGAATTTTTATGTCTCTCCTTTTATCAGTTTGGATTCCGAATTTGAGTTTCGATTGAACTTACCGAATGATCAATTGCAGATTGGTGTCGACTCTTTCGAAAATGGAAAACGAATTTTAACCACATCCTTTATTGGAAAAAAAATTCCATTCCAATCAAAATACTTATTAAAACTTTTTACCCAATTTCCATTCATCACCGTCAAAATAATAACATTGATTCATTGGCAAGCGTTCAAACTTTGGATCAAAAAAATTCCGTACATTCAGAAACACCAAAACTTAGAGAAACAAACAGGAGTTCCCCTTGGAAAAATCACAGAACCAGTCCCTCTTACAAGACACGATTGATTCAAAACTTTTTACCGAATTAAAGAACAAGTCTACATTAGAACAATTTCCCATTTATAGGAAAATATTTTTGAAAGCCATGAGTTCCATGAAACGAGGATCCCTTCGGATGATCTTCCCTAATGGTGAACAAGTGATCATTGGAGATGTAAGTTCTTCTTTTGAGCCAAAATTTCATTCAGCATTGATCCACGTAAAAAACCCAGTTTTTTTCAAGAAATCAGTGTTATACGGGGATATTGGATTTTCAGAATCGTACTTAACGGGAGATTGGGAAACCGATTCCATTGAAAATGTAATCTCTTGGTTTATTTTGAATGTGGATGATAGTCCTAGTCTTTCCGGTGCTAAAAAGAAACTTTTTCACTTGGATTTATTCAATTTAGGCAATAAATTCTTACATTTTTTAAGAAAAAACACCTTAACGGGAAGTAAAAAGAATATCGTAGAACATTATGATTTAGGGAACAAATTTTATAAATTGTTTCTTGATCCTTCGATGACCTATAGCTCTGCTTATTTTGAATCTTTGGAAGATAGTTTGGAAGAAGCCCAAACTAGAAAAGTGGATAAACTTTGCCAAAAGTTAAAACTAAATCCTGCAGATCATCTTTTGGAAATTGGAAGTGGTTGGGGATTTTTATCCATTCATGCGGCAAAAAATTACGGTTGCCGTGTGACAACTGTTACCTTGTCAGAAGAACAGTATGTTTATGCCAAAGAAAGAATCCAAAAAGAAGGACTTTCTGACAAAATTGAAATTCGAATTGAAGACTACCGAAAGATCGAAGGACAATTTACTAAAATTGTATCTGTAGAAATGTTAGAAGCAGTAGGGGATGCATATTACGAAACCTTCTTTCAAAAGTGCCAAGACCTTTTGACAAAAGAAGGAATTATGGCCTTACAAGTTATCACTTGTCCTGACTCTAGGTTTACCTCGTTCAAAAACGGAATCGATTTCATTCAGAAACATATTTTCCCTGGTTCGTTATTGCCATCTATTGGTCGTATGAACCAAGCCATCAACCGTACAGGAGATATGTATTTGTTTCACTTGGAAGATATGGGACTAAGTTATGCGAAGACACTTAGACTTTGGTTAAAGGCATTTGAAGAGAACCTGACAGAGGTAAGAAACCAAGGGTATAGCGAAACTTTTATTAGAAAATGGAGATATTATTTGGCTTATTGTGCAGCTGCTTTCCAGATGCGAAACATCAGTGTTGTACAATCAGTTTATGTAAGGCCAAACAATCTGAATCTCTAAATTCGTACTAAACCTGACTACCGGTAGGGGAACCTGTCGGTAGTTGTCCTCCAAAAAACATCTTGCCAAGGAAAACCCATCTCTTTACTACTCTGTCTATGAGAGAAACAAAGTCTGTATTTACTTTTGATGAACCAATAGAACGATTGTGGTCGGGTGTTACCGTCTATGAAGTGTTAGTTCATTGGTTGGCAGATGAGGTAAGGGGAAGACCAAAAGTGGGTGGGGACTTCTCATGGACTTGGAAATTAGGTTTGGAAGGTGATTTCACCACTCATGGCATTTATAAAAAAATTGAACCGTTAAAAGAACTGGTAATGGAATGGAAAGACCATCCTGCCGATCCAACTGGTGCAATTTATTTACAATTATTATTTGAATCTAAAGGACCAAATTTATCTCAATTAACCATTGTTAACGGGGGTTTCCCGGATGGAGAAGGTTCTGATGTTTGGATTGAAGGAGCCAAAGAGGCTTGGGATGGACAAGCAGTTCATTTAAAAGACTTCTTAAAACAAAACCCAGACATCACAAAATTTTTTAAAAAATCTTGATCTCCAAGGCCTTTCTAAAATCCTGGTAAAAGTAAGGGTTGTTAAGGAGGGCTGGAAGATGGAATATCCCGAATTGGAAACGTATTTCCAGAAATTAACTGATATAACTGACCGGATCGCAATGATGAACAATCATTTTGATGCGACACCTGAGATCGACATACCACAGTTATCTGAATTTTACGCAGACATTCAGTCAAAGGACTGGGAAAATACTGATAGAGAATATTACGAACTCTTCACTAGTTATTTTACCTTTCATGTAAAAACGGTGGAAGAAATCATCCAAGAAGCGCGTGAGATTTTGAATCCTGAAAACAGGGAATATGTAAAAAAATTGGTAAGCCATGTTCGCAATGCGGATGATTGGTTTGTCAATCTGAAAAAGAAACGTAAACTCGCTCGCACACAAGTCGCTTAAACTTTCCTCTCCCTCGGCTGAAAGCACGGGGGAGGTATCTCAATTCGCTTTACAATTAAATCCATTTCCTTTCTCCTTTCAGATATGCTCAAGGCGCGGTTCCTTTTTTACCCGGTTATTCTTTTACTATTTTTGTTTTTGGTAGATTCTATATTTCGAATCCCCTATATTCAAACCATTACCAAGATTGATTTAACGGCAGTTAACTATAAAGCAAAATCAGACTTTCTAGAAAAACTAATCGCCGAAAAACCGGGAGTGGGTTCCCCAAAAACAAAAAAAATCATGATCATTTTGGGATCCTCTCGCCTTCTTTATTTTGATCACGATGAATTGGTTTCGTTTTATCCAGATTGGGAGATTTATAATCTTTCTTCTGCAGTAACAACGCCAGCATATTACGATTTCCAACTGACAAAGATATTGGATGCGGGGATCAAACCTGACTTGGTCATTATGGAAACGGACCCAAATCAATTTAACCAAAATTCCGTATTCAAAAGTTCTAACCTCACTTATAGTTTTGATTTATCTTATGTTTTGTCCAATCTTGGTTTGTTTGGCAAAGACCATGTTTCTTTTTATTTAGGTCGTAAACTTTTTGCAGTTGGAACTTATAAACCCTATATAGACCAAATGTGGAAAAATTATAAAAATCCATATTTGGACAATGCCATCGGAATGCATAAGGCAACTTATGATTATATTCTAAGCCATAACGGGAATGGACTTTCTCCAATTGATAATTATATGGAGAAAGATTCGAATTCCTTACAAATGACAAGTCATAGAACTTTGGATTGGTTATTTGCTTCTTATGTTCGTAGCCCAATGCAATTTGGGTTTTATGAAAAGATTTTGGATCGTTTAAAAGAGGAAAATATCAAAACAGTCATTGTTTGGCCTCTTTCGTCACCAGATTTTGAAACATTGATGGAAAAAGAAACATTAGTCAAAACTTGGGAAAAAGAAATCGATCAAATCACAACAAGTCGAAACTTTTCAATTTTAAAACTTAAAAACGATCCATCTTATACCTGTAATGCGTTCGCAGATGGAGGCCACGTAGCAAAAGATTGTTACCGAAGTCTAATGCGTTCTATTCTATTGGAATACTTTCGGAAGTACGAACCAGATCATCTGTAAACTCAATTCCGCAAATGGGGATAGGCCCTGTTGAGGATTCAATTACTGACTTGAGGGATCTTGGTTTTTTGGGAATCGTGAGAGTGGTTCCTCCTTCGTTTGTTTGCACATACTTCATATTGGCAACGAGCCCAGAGGGTGAGTCAGCCCAAAAGAAAATTCCTTTTGTGGTAGCTGCAGTCACCCTTCCATAGTTCTTTCTTGTACTTCCCGGAATGGCCGGTGTACCCATAGATGCGGTATAAAAATTTGCTGAACCTTGTTTGATCGTGGTTTTGTAGGTTGTGGGTGTGACAGGATTTGTAACAATCCTTGAAAGGCTTGTGGGTAAGGGGTATCTTGCTAGAGCAGTCGATAAGTTAATGTTAGTGGGAGCAGCACCATCACTAGCCACCTGCTGTACGGAAGTAAGATCGACAAGCTGATAACTTTGTGCCGTGAGAAGGGCAAAGAGTCGAAAGAATACATCAGAGTTCTGGTTGCCGAGTAATGCAGCATCAAAATTGGGAGCAAACGTTGTATTTCTAAATAAATTCATTAAATTCCCAGTTGAATTGGCCCTTGTGCCAGAAGTCCCGATCACTGTTTCCCTAAAGAAGTTTTGTCTTTGTGGGTCAGTGGTTCCTGAGATGTCATAGAGATAACGCATAAATACATAAGCAAAAGAATATTGTTTCAGAACATCGGAACTACTACTGTCCCAATCTAAAAGGGAAACACCATTGATCCCATCGGAACAACGAGAATCATTTACTCCAGAATAACAATCCAATCGACTGGTTTGAGGCCCATAACCTGCAATGTCACTGGCAACTTCACTGGTTCCTTCGTTGATCCACAGTTCATCGGTTTGGTTTAAGGCACGCATCCTTGGATAACGGAGTAAATGTTGGAATTCGTGAGCAGCTGTTGATGCAAATGCATTGGGATCACGAGTGAGAGCTGCAATTAGTTCCTTGCCATCTAAGTACAATACTTCTGCATAATTGGATCTAACCCTAGAAAATACATTGTCAGGAAAATAATTGATAGGGTCAAAATAACCTGCCACATAAGCGCTGTTTGCTGTGGCGCCATCACGAATGTCCATCACGAGGATTTTTACTTTCCCATCTCCATCGATATCACTTGGTGCACCAAAAGTATTGATGAGTGCAGGATAAGTAATTGTATCAAAATCGTTTGCAAATTTTAATAAGTCGTAATTTACAAATAGGGACCTTTCTTTATAAACTTCCACATTGGTACCTGAACTAACCAAATCAACAGGAACACAAACACTTGACTGTGTGATTAAATTCCTAGCCCAGAGATCGGGACCATTCACACAGTTACTACCCAACAAAGAATAGGCTCCCAGAAGCAAAACCAGATCGTTATTTTTTTCTATTTGTGGATTGAGTGGGTTGCAATTAAATGTGAATGATGTTAAAAGGAAGAAAGGAAAAAGGATCAGTCGTTTTAAATGCATAAATTCCTAGTAGCTGGCCTTTTTTCCCTGATATTCTTTTGGACGAATCCAAACTTTGCAAAGTCACTTGACGGTCTCTATTTTTCCGAAAGGCTCCCTACGGAAAATGGCTACCTAATCCTAGGAATAGAGATTTTTACGGAGAAGGGAAACTCTTTTTACAATGCGCAGGAGCTCCGGTTCCAAAAATCCCGTGGTTGGGAAGAGGTATTATTTGTAGGAAAAGTGACCCGGGAAGGTCAGGATCTCGTTCTTGTTCCAGAAGCTTGCCAGATCCGAGCCACAGAGACTTGGGGGAAAAAAATGGCCCTCCTAAGGCGGTTTGATTGCGATCATCTGGAGTTTCGGCTGGGACCTTTTGGACCAGGCCCTCTCGTGCTTTCTGTGTCTTTGCTTGGAACTTGGAAAGATGTGCCGATGCCCTATGTTTTGGACCATCACCCCGGGGATCCAGTGGCGATTCGTTTTGATGCACCTCAAATCACGACAGAAGGCATTTGGGGCTTCCATCTGAATGGACTTGGTGGCAAAGACCCAGAAAAGTCCTGGAATCCTTCTAAGCGGATTTGGGAGCCCTTCCAGGGATATCGTTCCCAACCTGGTTTGCAATTCTACCGATGGAAACGAACCTTTTCTAATTGACCCACTAGTCCATTTCAGGGACTTTCCTTTTACATTGAAAAAGATCAGAATTGGGGTCATTGCGGCTGCCGGAAAAGGAACCCGAGCATATCCCCGAACCAGCTTCATTCCAAAACCTCTCTTCGTCATTGAAGGAAAGTCCATTCTCCATAGAAATGTGGAGCTTATGGTGAAGACCTTTGGAATTGAAAAGGTCTATGTACTCGTTGGCCACCTCAAAGAACAAATCATTGCAGAGATTGAGCACATCCGTTCCGTTTTGCCCAAAGTGGTCATTGAACCAGTCAATTGGACTGAGAAAGGGTTAGCTTCCGATGTGGCAAGTCTTGAAAAAACCATTCATGAACCTTTTCTAACAATCCTTGGGGATGAATTCTATTATCGAACGGACCATGATGTCTTCTTAAAAGTTTTAAAGAAACATCCTAATATGGCAGCTTCTATTGGGATTGTCAAAACATCCTTACTGTCAAGAATTCGCAAAAATTATTCAGTAGTATTAGAGAATGATAAAATTCTAAATTTAGTTGAAAAACCTGAAAACCCTCCCAATGAACTTTTAGGATTGGGTAGTTATTTTTTTACTCCAGAATATTTTGAGTTTTTTAAAAAAACTCCCGCATCACCAAAGTCAGGTGTAATCGAAATCACGGATGTCATAGATAAAATGGCGAAGGAGTCCAAAGGAGGAGTGTATGCAACCATGCTCAGTTGCGAATACTTCAACATCAACTCCATGCAAGATTATTATCATGCAGTTTATGAAGTAAGGAATGACTTATTTCATAAGTTTAAAACCAGTTTGGTCATCCCAACTAATAATAATGAAAGATCTATCACGGATGTGATAGTTGATTTTAAAGACAAATTCAACGAAATCATTGTCATTGATAATGAATCTACTGATGAGACCTTGACTCTCAGCAAAAAAGAGAAAGTAAAAACTTACACCTTCCCTGGTGATGGGGATCCCACAAGACTTGGAGAACAAGTAAGAAGGGGAATCGAATACGCAACAGGTGATATCATTGTTGTTGTTTCGCCTGATGGATCTTTTAGATCCAAAGACTTCCCTAAACTACTCGAATACATGAAAGATTCGGATATGGTGATTGGGACTCGCACCACAAGGCAGATGATCGAACAGGGTTCGAACTTAAAACCCCTTTATCGTTTGGTAAATTTACTAATGGGAAAATTGGTGGAAGTGTTTTGGTGGGGACAAGAACCTCGATTTACGGATGTGGATTGCCAATTTTTTTCTGTTTGGCGAGAATCTTATGAACGAGTTAAACCACAACTTGTTGTTGAAGATCGTAAGTTCATTGTAGAACTAATGATCGATATCGTAAGGTCACATATGCGTTGTATTGAAATCCCTGTTTCTTATTTTAAACCAGTAGGGCAAGTGGAATATCGATTGCGTGATATGATTTCTGATTCCATACATATAATGAAATTAATTTTATCTAAAAAGTTTTACCTAGGAGAAGATCGCGATGGCGAATAAAGTATTGGTAACAGGCGGATGCGGATTTTTGGGATCCCATGTTTGTGAATTATTCCGTAAAGAAGGTTGGGATGTTGTTAGTTTTGACAACATGACAAAATATGAATTAAAACGCACAGGTTATGGATCTGACGCCACTCGTGATTATAACTGGAATTATTTGAAGTCTATTGGTGTCACGATGGTAAAAGGTGACATTCGAAATTTAGAACACCTTATGGATCGTTCTGCAGATTGTGATTATATCATCCATACAGCCGCACAACCAGCCATGACCATTTCTTGGGAAGACCCGGAACTTGATTTTTCAACCAACGTGATCGGAACATTTAATGTTATGGAAGCGGCGAGGAAACATAAAATTCCAGTCGTGAATACTTCTTCCATCCATGTTTATGGCAATTCAATTAACGATAGTTTAACGGAAGGGAAAACTTCTTACGAAAGAAATCCAGTAGAAATCCCTGTCACACAGCCAACTATGGTGGGTCAAATTTCTCCTCTTCATGCTTCGAAAATGAGTGCTGAACATTATGTACGTTCTTATACGGATATGTATGGTGTAAAGGCTGCGAGTTTCCGATTTACAGGGATTTATGGTGAACGTCAGTTTGGTGGAGAAGATCATGGCTGGGTCGCAAATTTTGCCATTCGTTCTGTATTTGGCCTGCCACTTCGTATTTTTGGAACGGGAAAACAAACTCGTGATATTTTACATGCAGAAGATGGTGCAAAATCTTATTTAGAGTTCTTTAAAAATCCGATCCCTGGTGTTTATAATATTGGTGGTGCAAGCCCTCATAAAATTTCACTATTAGAATGTATCCATTTGATTGGTGAAATTCTTGGTAAAAAACAAGAAATACTTTTCGAAGTAGAAAGACCAGGTGACATGCGTTACTTTATTTGTGATATTACTGAAGCAAAAAAATTCGGTTTTAATCCAAAAATCCTTCCAAAAGAAGGAGTCACTCGACTTCTAAAGTGGATCGAAGCGAACAAGGAAGTTTTCAATATTTCTGGAAACTAGAATGTCAAATAAAACTTTAGTCATCATCCCTGCATACAATGAAGCTGAAACCATTGAAGAAGTGATTCGAGGTGCCATTGTTTACGCGGATGTTTCCGTGACGGATGATGCAAGTAAGGATGCCACGCCGGCTATTCTAGCTAAATTACAGAAGGAATTTGGCATACGCCTTCATGTGATTCGGCATGAAAAAAATACCCATATTCCTAAAGGAATCCAAGACGGTATGAAATATGCGGTAGAAAAGGGATATGATTGGGTCATTACAATGGATGCCGGATTGTCGCATGACGCTAGTTATTTGAAAGAATTTCAATCCTTCCCTATATGTGACTTGGTCATTGGTTCCAGGACTTCGACAGTCAATGTTCCTTTGTATCGAAAGTTTATTTCCTGGCTTGCTGCTAAGGTAATGAATTATTGTTTGTCCAAAGGAATCTTCAATTTATTTGGAGCTAACTTAAGAGATTGTACAAGTGGATACAGAAGGTATTCAAAACCTATGTTTCAGAAAATTGCAGCATATCCTTTGGAATCGATTGCCTTTGATTTCCATATGGAAGCTCTTTCCATTGTTGCAAATAATGATGGATCGATAAAAGAATTACCTATCCGTTATGTTTTTTCAAACAGTAGTTTCAATCGAAAAGTTTTGAAACTTGCCATTCAATTCGCTAAAAAACTATTATTAAGAAAATGGAAACTGATCCCTCAATATCCGTAAAACAATCTCGTTTCGGATTGAAATGGAGAGTGTTTCTTCTCACCTGTGGTTTACTTGGTGGGATTTTTTTATTAGATAGAATTCTTTTTTTTGATCTCTACTTTCTATTCCCCAATGAAACAGAATGGGATTCTTCTCCTTGGTATAACTTTATACACAAAACAAAGGAGTTGCAGTCCACAAAAGATAAACATAGAACCATCATCACTGGAAGTTCTGTTGCTCTTTATTCTGTTCTACCGGATGAATTAAACAAAAAGGATATATCAAAAACAAAATATTCCTTTTTTTCTCATGTGGCAATGGCCCCAACGGATCTTTTTTATTATAAAGAAAACCTTCGTAAATCTCATCCCGACTTAGTGGTATATTTACATAATTTTGCAGATTTACAATGGGAATACTTAGAACCTAAAAACGGAAAATTTGAATTCAGTGAAAACAAGTGGGTTCAAGAATTTGGAGAAAGATATCCTGCTAAAACTATTTATCCATATGAATATTTGAAAGATCATTGGATGGAGTTACCTAGAAAAACAATTTCTAAACTTGCAACAAAATCGCTTTTTTATGTGAGCCGGTTCCGAGTGTTCTTTTGGGATCCTATCGAAGTTTATATCGACAATCATTTCCGCAGTGGTAGAAAGTATCATTTATACCAAGGAGAAAAGCCAAGGGAAGGAATTTGGTCCAAAGGATGGACAAAAGAATCGGCAACGTTAGTTTGTTCCGAAAAAAAAACAAAAGAATCTATTTTTACTCAGAAACCAAATACAAAGTTAAAATTTCGTTTTTATTCAGATGAGAAGGCACTAACCAACCAAAAACCAATTTTTGAATTGGAAAAAATTTATGATCGTTCCGGTTGGAATGATTTGGTTTGGACAAATCTGATCCCAGATTCTATAGAATGGTCTCTCGTACAAATTCAAGTTTTGTCTGAGTTGTCCTCTGCAAAAGAAGTAAATCTCATCCGCTATGGGAATGATGAAGGAGTGGGCATTCGACTATCTCATTTTTTTTGCAAAAACTCAGATGCAAAAAATCGTTCTTACTCTCGCGGAAGTTATTGGGATGACACTCGTTTGGTGACAATGCCAACCGAAGATTTTAAAAAAGATTACTTTGAACGTATGATCCGTGATGCAGGTTCAAGGAATGAACTCTGGAGGTTACACTTTGTCCGAGAAGCCAAAAAAAATGTAAACTCTGTTACATTTGAGCCTTGGTTGGAATTCAATCGAATTCTTGAATTATCTGATTATTTCTACAAAAAGAAAATCCCATTTGTATTGATTTTGAGCCCGGAGAACCCAATTGAATTTGCGTTTTACAAAGACTCACAATGGCGAAAAGATTGGATATTAAATTTAAAATCACATTTAGAACTCCGTGGCCAGGCTTTAATCGATCATACTGAAGTTGTAAGTGATGTTCGTTATTTTTTTGATCCGCACCATTTAACATACGAAGGTGCTCTTTTTTATAGTTCTATTTTTTCTAATTCTTTAGAGTCAAAAATCCCAAAAATAAATACTCAAAATTAAATTCTTAGTCTGGAGTTGACAGATGGTTCTTAAACGTATCAAACCAATTTTTTTATTTTTTAATTCAAAACAATGGCTTACCGTTTTGTCTTTTGTTTTGGTTTGGGGAGTCAGCACTCTATCATATTGGAAAAAATATGAATGGAATCCAAGTTCTATGGTGAACTTTGGTTATGAGTTTGCTTTACAAAACCAGAAAGAAACTCCAGAGAAGGCCATCTTATTCAAAGGGGAGACTGGAGATCTGGGAGCAGGTTATGATGGCCAAATATTTTATTATTTTTCACGCCCACTTTCTGAATTTAATCTGAATTGGCCAAAGGGATTTGATGAATCCTATCGTGCACCGCGAATCGGTTATCCTCTGTTAATTGCTCTTTTTGGTTTTTTTGGTAAATCCATTGCAGTTTTTGGAATGTATTTTTGGAATATTGGTCTTACTCTTATTTCTTATTTTTATTTGCGCAAACTTCTAAATGAGGAAATAAAACCTTTTGCCATTTTGTATCTCTTAAGTCCATTTGCCTTGGGAAGTTATTATGTTTTGGTAAGTGACTCTGTGATGGTTTCCATATTAATCATTGCATATTATTATTACGTAAAAGAGAACTATATCCCTTTTGTACTTCTTTCTAGTTTCGCAATTCTTACGAAAGAACCTGCATTGTTTTTGTTATTCCCTTTGGGCCTTGCTGCAGTCTTTCGCAGAGATTGGAAACGGATCATTGTTGTTGGTTTTGTTCTTGTCATTCCTGTTTGTTGGCATTTGTATCTGGCATATCGGTTCCCAAATTGGAGGCCTGGTCGCCTAACTGATTTTATTTTACCTTTGGAAGGTTTAATTTCTTATATGGAATCCATTTGGCGATTTATAGCCAGTGGAACCAATTGGAAAGATTTGGCTCGGTTGTTATCTCGTTTCCCACTGGTGGTTTTATTTTTTTTAGGATTGTTTTTGCCTTTTACTGGCCAAATTCGAAAGGGTTGGGAATTTCGAATTTCTTTTTTATTGATTATGTTTATGGTAGGGACAGCAGGGTATTATCATTTTTGGTCTGTTTATGAAAACGTGTCGCGAATGTTTACTCTTTCTATCCCCGTTTTGTTGTTTTTAATGAATTCTGATCATAAGGTTCGTTACCAAGAATACATGTTATTTACTTTGTTCATTTTAGTATTGTTTCTTATTAAGGTAATCTTAATTTCTAAACAGTTAGGTTATCAGGTGGGATTCTAAAAATTAGAATCCCTTTGGATTTGAAAACTTTGTTTGGCTTCTGCGTTTAATGATTGGATTTCTTCTTTTTTGAAAATCATTTCAAATCCGTCTGTCATCACAAAATGAACGTAAGGTGTGCCTGATTCTGTAATTAAGGTTTGTAATTGTTCCAAGGATTGGACTTGGACTCCGTTGACAGTTTTTAGAATCATTTGGTGGGCAGTGTGGTAGGCCTTATTCCCTGAAAGTGGTAATACTTGAGATAAAAAAACCACTTTTCCTTCTTTGGAGTTCCTCTTAATTCTATAAAAGTCATTCAGATATAAAAGCTCTTTACTAACACGGTTTCTCCATTGGTTCCCATGTTCAGTCAGGTATTGTTCTGACAACTCTTGGAAAATGATTCCAGCTAACATTAAATATTTGGGAGTTTGAAATCGAGAGTTTCCGTATGGAATTCGAATGGCAGACTCTGGGATAGGTTTTAAATCTAACTCAAGAGAAACTGGCTTTTTGTTTCGGAATACTTTGATTTTGATTTTTTTTCCGAAGGATGAGTCTGTATCATTTGTATTATGAAACAAATACGATACATTCAGTTTTCCAAATTTTGGATGATCAAAATAACCTTTCGGATCAATTTTGAAATTAGAAACTTCTAATAAAACATCTTCTAATTGCAAAACTCCATCTGCAGATGAACCTGGATAAATTTCTGCAACAAGGACTCCTAAATCATCTTTTCTCAACCCATAATGATTTCTTGTGGCACTATCAATCAATGGTTTAAATCGAAATCCTTTGAAAGGAAAGTTTTTTCCATCAATGAAATGTCGTATCGAAAAAGTAGGGATCACTCTCCCTGTATTGTTTTCTTTAAATTGGTATAAGATCCCTTGCGGAATTCTGGAACTTACATCAACGATCAGTTCACCCACACCATCTAATTTTTCTTCTGATTGGATTTCAATAAAGGGAAGTTCCACATATCCGCTTGCATAAGCTTCCATATCCAAACGAATCATTCTGATTTTTTTTTCCTCCAGACTCCTTTGGTCCTTGCTTTCCATCACAAGTCCAGTTCCCGGCAAAAACACTTCATTGGAAAAAGTTACGGCTTTTAGATCTTTTGAGGCATTTGGATCGTTAAACTTTAGAATCGCAAGTCCTAAGTCAGGATCTAATCTTTCTAACTCAGCTGTAAAAACTTTAAGGGAATCAGGTTTTTTAATTTCGATACTTGTGTAAAAATAAACTGCCTGCGCAGGAATTAAGATTTTGTTTTCACCTATATAAATTCCTGTGGACTGTCGGACCTCAGGATTTTTGTTCCTCCAAGGTTGGATAAAATGTGGGTATTGGACAGTCACCTTTACTTGGAGGATGGATGCGTCTGTCATACCAACTGGGATCGATTTTGAATGGATGAATCCGGCAAAAAATAAAAAGAAGAGTACAAAAACTAAACGATAAATTTGATTTAGGAATTTCATTATTTTAATTTCCTGTTAGGTGGTATGATTTTTTTATTTCCAGATCTGCTTTTTCTGATTCTTCACGATCCAAAATCATTGGCAGCTGAATTCCGTAAAATTGAATCCGGATGGTTTTGTCTGTTGCACTTTGAAATAATTCTTTTAGATGGGTTAGGTTTTTTACCTTTGTTCCATTGACAAATTCCACAACCATATTCAAATAAAAATCCGAATTCGAATTGATTGGGTGAGGTAATTTTCGATACAAGACAACATCTTCCGATTCTCCATCAGACAAAGTAGTTGCGTCATAAAACCGATAAACTAGAAGACTTCCTCCTTGTGTTTGTCCGTTTTTACTCCAAGCTTCAAGTAAATCTCTATTCACCGTCTGAAAAATATGTCCACCAAACATTAGATAGTCGTAGTTGACTCCATACCTAGCTCTTTGGTTTTCCATTTGAATCATTTTTTTTGCAGGGAATTTTACATTAATCTTTTTTTTGTCTCTAATGAGATCGAATCGGATCTCATCCCCTGCAAACTTGTTATCTACAACTTCCAGAAAATCAATGGAGTTTGTTTCTAATAAGTTTCCATTTCTACCGATTTTACGCCCATCAATAGCAGTTAAGTAATCGCCTGGTTTTAAATAACCATCAGCAGAACCAGCCTTTAAAACCTTTGTGATAAAAACTCCTTCTTCTCCATTGGGAATTCCATAGTATTTTCTGTGTGACTCGGAATAAGAGGGTTGTGTTTGGATCCCTAACTCAACATACCCATGGTAAATACCGTCTTCAATGTCTTTCAAAAAATGTTGGATCACCGCTGTGGGAATGATATAACCTATATTTTCTCCTTTTGTGGATGCTTGGAAGGCAACACCAACCACTTTTCCATCTTGGAGGGCAGGTCCACCTGAGTTTCCTGGATTGATTGCTGCGTCCACTTGGACAACTAAATGGCTATCAATTTGTGAATGTGCATATGTTGACTGTTCAATTCGCGATACAATTCCTCGACTAACAGAAATTTTACTTCCTCCAATTGGATATCCAATGATATCAACTGGACTTGCAAGTTCAGGTAAACTTCCCAATTCTAAATAATTGCTATCTTCATAGAATTTTGGATCAGAAACTTCCAGCAAAGCCAAATCACAGTCATGGGCGATAAACAAAACTTTTAATTCATACCATTCCGTTTGGTTATTTCGTTGGGTTTCCATAAATTTGGCATTAGAAACAACATGGGCGTTGGTAAGGATACGGTTCTTTGAAATTAAAAAACCCGATCCTGTTGAAGCAGAAATTCCAGATGACATCCAAGGGGAAAAGGCGTCCTTCGCTTGAGAAAAAACTCGGATTTGGACTACAGATTTCTTAATTTCGTCAATGGATTGTCTGGGTTCTTCTGCAGACAAAGGGTTAAGGAATAAACTAATAAAAAATAAAATAGTACTCGCAAAGAGGGACGGGGAGAGGAGAATTTTTTTCTGTTTTTGCATGAGTTTGTTTGAATCCACCATATTCGGAGCGACCGCCTTTTTTTCGCTGATTGCGGGCATTGTTTCATTTAGAAAGAATCCGCGGACAAGAATGAAAACAAGTTTTTCAATTCTTGCGGCTTTTTTCTGTATCGGAGATTTGACAATCCTTTGTGATACTTTGTTCTTAGAAAATCAAATCTTAAACCAACCCCATATCATCTCCACCTATTTAGTTTTTGAATCGTTTATCCTTCTATTTTTTGGATTACAATTTCCTACATTCTTCCGCAACTTTTCTCGTTTGGTTGTCATTTGTTCTTTTGTCTTGGGAATGGGAATTATGCTTTTGTTTGTGGATCTGGGTCTTCTCAATGAAGTATATCCGAACGCAAGCCTTATCCTTTTAAAATATTATTATAGCACTTATTATGTGTTAGCTTTTGTTGCTTTTTCTTATTTGATCATTGCCAAACTACGATTTAATTTCCCAGCAATTCAGAAGTTTATGGAATATATTTATTTTGCCACATTCTTTGCCTGTGTCTTTTTTTTGATTCTTTGTTTTTTCCCAAATTGGATCCCACTAACAACCAAATATTTTTTGCATTCATTTTTATTTATGAATCTATTGTTTCTCTTTTGTTTTACCGTTTTTTTATTCCATTATTCTTTTACAGAGGATTATCTAACGCATCCGTTTTCTTTTATTTTTGAAAGGTCTACTAAAATCTTTGAAGAACAAATCCCAGCCACAAGGTCCAACTCCCGGCTCATCAAAGAAAAACTTTGGAGTTTATATGACAAAAGAAATTGGCGTCATATTATGGATAGTTTTTGGTTTCAGATTCTTGTGGATGAAACATTGGACAATGCCTTGGAACATGGTGGCAAAAGGGAAGATGATATCATCACTGTACATGTATTCGAATCACGTAAGTTCATCGATGTATATGTGATTGATAGTGGGAAAGGATTCAACCCGCGTCAAATTCCAAGTCCCATCGAGTCGGACCGAAAACTAGTGACTGGGGGGAGAGGAATTCATATCCTAAAAAAACTTTTTGTGGTTCGCTGGAATTTTCTCGGGAATGAAGTGAGTATAAGAGTGGATAAAACAAAGAATTCTGATTGGAAATCCGCAACCTAATCAAAACTCTTTGTTTTTTAGTAGATACCTACTAGTTTTACTTTGCGGAATCAGTGTCCTTCAAATTCACAAATAGAAAATACATCAATTCCGTATGTATCTTTAATTCGTTTTGCTCCACCTAAGTCAGGTAAGTTGATGATTGTTGAACATTCATGAACGATTCCTTTTAAGTTTTGGATGAGTTTGATAGAAGCTTCAAGAGTTCCGCCAGTGGCAATCAAATCGTCCATAATCAAAACTCTTTCCCCAGGGCTAATGGCGTCTGTATGAATTTCCACATGGTCCACTCCATATTCCAATGCATAAGACTCGGAAATGGTGGTGCCAGGCAATTTCCCTTTTTTTCGGATGGGTACAAATCCAACGCCTAGTTGGAAAGCCAATGCCGCTCCAGGGATAAATCCCCTCGCATCAATGGCAGCAATTTTATTCAATTTAGCATTTTGGTATCGTTCTACAAACATCCCAATGGTGAGTTGGAAACCTTCTGGATCGATGAGAAGGGAAGTAATATCGCGAAATAGAATTCCTGGTTTTGGGTAGTCGGGAATGGTACGAATCTTTGATTTAACAATGGACATAATAGGATGAAACCAAAGATGACTAGGGCTTTGCAATAAAAAAAGGCCGGCATTTTTTGCCGACCTTTTTTGCAAAGAATCCTGAAACTCTCTTTTAAAACTTCTATCTCATTTGTTTGAGCGCTAAAATTCTTTCTTCTAATGCAGGGTGGGTTGCAAATAGGGAAAGAAATCCGCCTTTGTTGGAAGAGATCTTAAAGGAAGCAATTGCTTCTCCTCTTGGATCTTCTGGCATTTCTACCATTTGTCGTAATGATTCTAAAGCAGAAATCATAGACTCTCTTCCCGCCAGTTTGGCACCACCAGCATCCGCTCTGAACTCACGTTGGCGTGAGAAATAAGCCACTGCCATAGATCCAAGAATGGAAAATGCAATGTCGAGGACGATGGTCACAACAATTCGTACGATATGTGCCATTTCTTCTTTCACTGCATTGGCTGCCAAATAAGCAATGATACGTGAGATAAACATCGCAAATGAGTTCACAACACCTTGGATGAGAGTGAGTGTCACCATGTCACCGTTGGAAACGTGTGTTAGTTCGTGAGCAAGCACTCCATCTAATTCTTGGGCATTCATTCGGTTGAGAAGGCCTGTTGATACGGCAACAAGGGCACTGGATTTACTTGGTCCTGTTGCAAACGCATTCACTTCAGGAGATTCGTAAATACCAACTTCTGGCATGGGAAGGTGAGCCCGTTGTGCAAGTGATTGCACTCGGCGATACACATCCATTTCTGGTGCAGAAGCTTTTTTAGGATCGATGATTTTGACTCCCATCGTCCACTTCGCCATCATTTTAGAAAGTAAAAGCGAAATAAAAGATCCCGCCATACCCCACATCAAACAGAATACAATGAGTTGCGTAAGATCTAAACCATAAGCACGGATACTAAATCCCATTGAACCAAGTAATGTGGTTACAATAGAGATCGTAGTCATAATCAAAATATTGGTTAACAGGAAAAAACCGATTCGTTTGATCCAAGTCATAGGAAATTGTTCTCCTTAAGGTTCCCATGGAACCTATTCATTAGACTGAAACTGTACTAGTCTTGGCTTGAGATTACAAGCAAATTAATGGTTTCATTTTGCCTGTTTTTCCTTGGGACCTAGGAACTGAACCAGTAAAAATAAGGTCGCAAGAGATAAATAAGCAATTGGGAAATCCCAACTGGCAAATTCAGTGAAACGATTTAAAATGGCATTCCCTTGGAGTTCGTAAGAATGTATCCAACCAATGGCAGAAAGGATCGCTGCAACACCAGCCCAAAGAGCTGCTTTTTTCCATTCTCTTTCTAAGATAAACACCACCATAGCGGACCAAACCATCGAAGTGATGAGAAATCCTTGGGAAAGAGAAAGAACTCCGCTCAAAGCATAAGGGAGAAATGTTAAATGGGGAGGGATATCTGATAAGGAAAAATGAATGGTTTGTTTGACACCTAATTCCTGTAAGGTGGTTTGAAGTTTCCCATCCAAAAAGATAAAAACATTTTGGATGATAAGGACTGCCCAACCAGCAAAAGCAGGCAAAAGACCAACTACAACGGCAGGGGAATGGTGACGGGGGATTGCTTGGAAGGCTTGGCTTGTGATGACAATCCCAATCCAAAGTACAATTGCCATTCCCGCTTCTACTGGAATGAGAGCTTGGATAAGACCCATAAGTCCAAACAAACTCACTACTGTCATAAATATTCCCGAAAGTACAGAGTAACTATGTTTTGCGCCAAGTGCCTTCCATCCTGGGTGGCCAATGTAAATGGTTGTTGGAAAAGGAGAACCGAAAGCGGTTCCAGCAAGGGTTCCAAGGCCATTCACAAGTAAGGAAGTTTTTGTATCAAAACTATCACCAGATGCTTCTGCTGATTCAATGTTTTGTAATGAACCAATGACATTAAAAATTCCCATAGGAAGGATTACAGAAAAATAGGCTTTTATATTAGCGTAGGTTAAGGTTTCGAAGAGAGGGCTAATGGAAAGTTGGGGAAAATAAAACCCTATGGTTTGTAATCCATTTTCAATGGCCCCAGGTTGATAAATGGGATCACCCCAAAAACTCGAAAGATAGGACAATAAAATTCCAAGGACAACGGAGGTAAGCCCACCAGGAATTCCAAAGGGAAAACGAACTTTCCCAAAGTATTGTAATAAAATAACACCTAATGGGATAAAGGCGATAATCGGTCTTTCAAATGTCCTAAGTAAAAAATCCATTGAGATAAAAGTGATGGCAATCCCAGCCAAAGCAGAAAGTAAAGCGGCTCTGGGAGTGTACAATCGAATTTTTGCAGCCACAAAAGATCCAATGACTTCAATACAACCGGAAATAAAAGATACAAGAAGACCAGCTTTCCAAGCAGCAACATAATTTCCTGTGGCTTGGTAAGTAGGAAACATCACAAAAAATACAAATGCAAAAAGAGAAACCGTATTTATCCCGTAAGGGATTGCTGTAACGTCTGTACGATTGGTTTTTTGCCCTAATTTCCAGGCTTGCCATGCATAGAAGATATTCCCAACTAACAAAGAGACAGCGGCTCCTGGCAAAACAACGGCAGTGATAAAACCAAGTGGGAAACCGCAAACTCCCAAACAGAGAGCAGAAAGAACTAAAAGTTGGATGAGGTTGTCTACCATGAGACCAAAAAAACCGTCGAGATCACCTCTGGTGATGGTAAAAAAATTCATTCGTTCCTTTTTCCTCCAAAATCAACTCGGATCACATTTCCATCCCCACTCACTTCAGGTTTGGTTACTTTTGGTTTTGATACATTTTCTTCTGGAGTCACAGAAGTTTCCACTTGCAAAAATCGAAGTTGTGTTGCAGAATTTTGGAACTTATCATAAATACGAAACACTGCATCCCAGGGAATCATTGTAGGTTCCCAAGCAGATCCAAATTGTAGTTCAGCAAATAAATAATCTGGTTTACTATCTAAAACTTTTACAGCTTTATCACCAAACACAAGTACAATGCCGGATTCTTTTTCTGCATTGAGCAATCCACGTTTCCCAATTTCTAGTTTGGGGTGAGGCATTACATGGATATAAAACACTCCAAATCTTTCCCAATAGAGATTAAATAAATCTCTCTTAAACTCACGTAATGTTGTGATTTCTTCCTCGGTGAGTTTTTCGCTCATAAATTCCTTTTACCATGTGAAGTTTCCCACTCGATGTATTCATCGTGGATTTTGTATTCTGGAATGATTTCTTTAAAAGCACCAAAAAGTTCTCTATTTTTGTTGGCTTTGGCAAGTGAGAACAGTCGGTTCAATTTGTTTTGAAAGAGAAGAAGATTATAATTTTCTAAAGGAGCCGCAATTCGAATTTTTGGATGGTGGGTTTTTTTGATCCCTTCTTGGTTGAGAAGAAGTTCTTCATACAACTTTTCTCCAGGTCGTAACCCAGAAAATTCAATCGCAATGTCTTTGTGGGGTGTGTATCCTGATAAACGAATCATCTCTTCTGCAAGAGAAAGAATTTTGACAGGTTCTCCCATATCTAAAATAAATATTTCTCCATGTTCACCCATACTTCCGGCTTGTAACACGAGTTGTGTGGCTTCTGGGATTGTCATAAAGTAACGAATGACATCGGGATGTGTGACAGTGACAGGGCCACCTCGTTTGATCTGTTCTCGAAAACGAGGGATGACACTTCCATTGGATCCGAGTACGTTCCCAAAACGAACTGTAATGAATTTTGTTCGTGAATTTTGTGAAATATGTTGGAGATAAATTTCCGCAGCCCGTTTGGATGCTCCCATCACATTGACAGGGTTGACTGCTTTATCAGTGGAAATCAAAACAAAACGTTCAACACCAATTAGGCGACATACATCGGCTACGTTTTTTGTTCCCATGACATTGTTTAAAACAGCTTCAGAAGGATTGATTTCCATCATAGGAACGTGTTTGTAAGCAGCAGAATGGAATACAACCGAAGGTCTATGTTCTTCAAAAATGGCAGATATACGAGAGAGATTTTTGACATCAGCAATGACAGGTCGAATGTCAATGTTGAGATCTGAAAAACTTTTTCTAAGTTCATAGTCGATTTCGTATAACGGAGTTTCTGCGGCATCTAAAATCACCAATACACTTGGTTTAAACAGTGCTACTTGCCGACAGATTTCTGAACCGATAGAACCACCAGCTCCTGTCACGAGGATTACTTTTTTTTCTAAATAAGAACGTATGGATTCAATTTCTAAATCAACCGTAGGCCTTCCCAAAAGGTCTTCTACTTGTACTTCGCGAAGTTGTGTGATATTGGGTTTTCCAGAAAGATACTCTCCGAACGTCGGAAGGATTTTGAAATCCACACCGGCACTTTCACATTCTTTCATGAGTTTGCTGACAACTCGTCCGTCGGGTTGAGGGACAGTCATAATTACTTTTTTTACACCGTAACGAACTAAAATTTTTCCTATCTCATCAGTAGCGCCGAGGATGGGAACTCCTTGGATGTAACCACCTTTTTTGGAAAGGTTGTCGTCTAAAAATCCGATGGGTTGGTAATCCAAATCAACATTTCGTCTAATCTCTGTTAAGAAAGAACTCCCAAGTTTTCCCGCACCAACAAGTAAAATGGGTGTCCCTCGTTTGGATTTGTCAGAATTAAAAATTTGTTCCCGAAGCATTCTCCAACTCAAACTCCTGAGGCATAAAAACCCAAGTAGGATGAGTGTATCGAGAATGGGTACCATCCGAGACAACTGATGGAACCGATTGTAGAAGAGAAGGGCAAGAGTCGAAACGAGAGAAGAAAGAACAGTGGCTTTGATGATGGAAAGAAGGTCGTGTAACGAGGCGTAAGACCATAACGATCGGTAAATCCCCGAAAACAGAAACACAATACTCCGCGAAACAACAACAATGGTGGCGCAGACCCAAAAATCAGGGTAACTATCTAAAAATCGTATGTTTTCAAAACGCACAAGGTGTGCGAGAAAATACGACAATAACATAAAGAGTATGTCTACAGGAAAAACCCAGTATCGTCTCGGGATCGATTTCATATCTGATAAATAAGGGTATTTGGAACAAAATTCCTTGTAAATACAGAATCTTTTCCGAAGAATAGAAAAGAGGAAAAACCTGTTTGAAATCACTTCTTTTCCGCCTAGCGGGAACATTTTCTGCGGAAATCGGCTCAGAACTTTATTTAAAACTGAAGGAGGAAACTCTTTCCCCCTCTCTTTTTTGCCTTGATTTTTCGGAAGTTGACGAAGTCACAGAAGTAGGTTGGGAATTTTTAAGAAAGATTGCAGGCCGGTGCAAAGAAACCGGGTCCAAAGTGGCGGGGTTCGGCTTATCGATTGCCGTTTCAGAAGAAAACTCTCAATTACTTTCTCTCCATTCCGCAGAATCTGATTGTATCCATTTTTTAGAATCCCAGATCCTCAGTGAAACACCAGCAAATGAACTCACACCCAAAACCGAGGAGAAAACCATCCATTGTCCAGAATGCCAATCTCTCCTTCGTTGGAAACTTGCGGGGGATTACCTTTGTCCCAATTGCCAAACTAAATTTTTCGTAAATAAAAAAGGATGGGTTTCCACTTACGAACGTTTGGTGTGATTTAAGTGTTTTGTTGGAACAGCTTCCCAAGGTTTTTCAGGCCAAGGGTGTTTTGGGTATCTACCTTTTAATTCTTTTTTAACTTCATGGTACCCATGGTTCCAGAAACTTTCTAAATCTTTTGTAATTTGTACAGGACGACGTGCAGGAGAAAGTAAGTGGATCAATATATTTACTTTTCCATTGGCAAGTTTCGGGAGTGATTTTAAACCAAATAACTCTTGTAATTTGACATGAAGTTCTGGTTCGATTCCATCATAGTTCAAATGGATGCGAGAGCCAGAAGGAACTTGGATGGATACTGGTGCTTCAGAATTAATCAAATTCAATCTTTCATAACCAACATAGGCTTTGAATGCTTCCAAAAAGGGGAGTTTGTCTAAGGACAATTTTCCTGAATCAAAATTGATAAAGGGGAACAACCACTCCTTTGCTGTTTGTTTTAGATACGTCGGTTCCACATTGAGATCCAAAACTCCAAAGTTAACTAAAAATCGGACACGGTGATAAAAATGTTTTAATTCAGAATCTTTTAACCAATCTTCTTCCCAGTTGGACTTTGTGATGTATTCTTCCAAAGCTAAAACTAGGATGGTCTCGTTTGAATCTTTGGATTCTTTTGAATCTAAAACCAATCCTCCGAGACTTCTCTCTTCTTTCACCAAAAGAAAGGATTCTCCTCTTTGGTTGATTCGTTTTTCGGAAACAACTTTTGTTTGAATTTGTTCTGAAAAACATTCTTCAATTAAATTTAAGTCCAAAGGCAAATAGTTTGTAATGTATAGGTCTTGGCCGAAGGAGAATGTATCCAAAACTAAGATATATTCAGGAATTTGAATGGAGGTTGTATTCAATATTCCTAATTTACCATTTGAAAGTTTAAAATCTTTCCCCCCTTGGGTTTTGGCTTTTGCTATCCGATCTGGGAATCCAGATGCCAAATAAAAGAGCCTATTTTTACCCGAGAGAATGGTAGAAAAATCGGTTTTTTCCTTATAAATACGCAAAATTTGATCAAAAATGATACGTAATTCAAAAGGGAATTGAGAGGGATGATTCTCTTCTGGGAAAGTTTTTGCATCAATTCCAGTATTTTCTTTTCCAACTAACGAAACAATATCGGCAATGATATTTTCATTTTCCTTTGGTAGAATTGCCAAAATTTTTCCCAACCGAATGGGAAGTGGGTATCGAATGCATTCTTTCCCTAAGTTTGTTAAGTTTGTATTTGCATCCAAACATCCAAGGAGCTTCAACCGGTTTATACTTTGGGCCACCGATCCTTTGTTTGGTGAGTCCAAAAAAGGTAATTGATGGATTTCTTCTCCCCATGACTTTATCTCTAAAACCAAACGATCAATATCTCCCTCCAGAATTTCCGGTTTGGTTCTGTCTAAAAAAGAATTTTCCTCATCTTTGGACCAAAGACGGTACACCAAACCTTTTCCTTCTCTTGCAGCTCGCCCTGCACGTTGTTTGGCGCTACTCAAACTGATTCGATCTTTGACTAAGTGAGAAACTCCAGATTCAGAATCAAAAATAACATGTTTATGGTATCCTGTATCAAATACAATCCGAACACCGGGGATGGTCACAGAAGACTCTGCGATATTTGTGGAAAGAATGATTTTCTTTTTCCCTGAAAGTGAGGGTAGGAAGATTTTTTCTTGTTCGGATAAATCCATGTCTCCATATAACCCGTAAACCACTGTGTTGGATTTGATCACAGCTAAAGATTCTAATTGGTTTCTTAAGATTTGAATTTCTTTTTTCCCTGACAAAAATACAAGGATATCACCTTCTGTTTGTTCTACGGCTTTGGGGATTAAATCCATTAATCTTTCATTTATTTTTTTTGGAGAATCACCCATATGAAAAATTTCTAAAGGATGAGGGTTGGCACTGACATAGATGGGTTTTGATTGGATCCCGATCGATTCGAAATTTTGACCTTCGAGAGTTGCAGACATAACAAGTATTTTTAAATCATTCCGAAAGACTTCTTGGGTTCTGCGTGCCAATGCAAAACATAAATCAGAGTCCATTCGTCTTTCATGAAATTCGTCAAAGACAATCAGTCCATATTCTTTGAGTTCTGGATCTGCCAGTAAAATTTTGGTTAAGATCCCATCGGTTACAAATTCAATCTTTGTATTTTTTCCTACCTTAGTATCAAACCGAACTCGATACCCAACAGTTTCTCCCAAGGATTCGTTTAGACTTTGGCTAATCCTTTTGGCGGCATTTTTTGCAGCGATACGCCTCGGTTCTAAGATACAAATTTTTTTCCCAAAGGAGAGGCCAGCTTTTAGAAGTTCCGTCGGTAGGACTGTTGTTTTTCCTGTCCCTGGTGGGGCATCCAAAATGGTAACTGGATTTTTTTGGATCGAATCAACAATGGATTGTAAGGCGGTTAGTACGGGAAATGGATCCAAAGGAGGTGACACTTTTATTCTTATTGAAGAAATTCCTAACGAAAAAATCAAACAATTTGTATTTTATTTTAAGAAATCGCAAGAATCGGGTTTCCAACATTTCGCAAATCAGTTAGGATTTCCTTGTGGATTCCAATCACAAACACTATGAAATCATAAAAAACTCCATCGAATATGTTTTGGAGCATTTTGAAGAACAACCCAATTTGGATGTTTTAGCTGAAAGGGTATCCTTAAGTCCTTTCCATTTTCAAAAAGTATTTCGCACTTGGGCTGGTGTATCCCCAAAAGAATTTTTACAATTTGTTACAATCTCTCACGCCAAACAACTGCTAAAGGAGTCAAACATTTTGGATACAACATATTCTCTCGGACTATCCAGCACGGGACGATTGCATGATTTATTTGTAAAATTAGAAGCAATGACTCCTGGCGAATTCAAACGAGGAGGGGAGGGGATGGTTTTGCAATACGAAGTATTTCCTTCTGCTTTTGGAGAGATTCTATTGGTGTCTTCCGAACGAGGGATCCAGTCTCTTCAATTCATTGAATCTTTGGACCAAGGGATCCAGGAAACAAAAAGAGAATTTCCCAATGCGATTTGGAAAGAGGGAGGATCAAAGGAACACCAAAAATTAAAAGACTACTTTCAAAATTTTGTATTCCCTGAATCTCCCGTTCCTCTCTATTTATACGGAACAGAATTTCAATTTAAAGTCTGGAAATCTTTATTAAAAATACCAATGGGAAGTCTTTGTACGTATGGAGATATTGCCGAATCCATAGGGCAACCCTCTGCACAAAGGGCCGTGGGAACAGCCATTGGCAAAAATCCTATCGCTTATCTAATTCCTTGCCACCGTGTGATCCAAACATCAGGTTTATTTGGTGGGTACAGGTGGGATCCAAATCGGAAACGAATGATCATTGCTTGGGAACAATCAAAAAAGATGTCACCAAACAATGGTTTATTGAATTCGGGGAATATTACCGAATCATGAATTTAGATATGTCTTGTGTGAGAGACAAGAAAGAATCCCACTAACAAAAAACTTTGTGCAATTAAATAGGTGACCCAAGGAACTTGGAATTCCCATTTTGGGTGTCTTGTTCCATTGATTGTTGTTTCTCCCATCACCGCATCGGAAAGAAGGAAAAACCCTGCACCAATTGCCAAATACATCCACACTCCACCAAATGCTAGATAGGCGTTAAAACATAGAGAAACAAAAAAACACAAAATCAGCCCATAAACAAAGGCAGAGGCCATTACCCATTTGGAACGATTGGGATTGTACACTCGGAAATAAAAAATCAGGGCTGGTAAAATCAATAATACAATGGTGACAATATAAGGCAAAACACCTGTATAAAGTTCATTCCATGTGGTTAGTTTCCAAAAGGATAATAAAAAGAAAACTTGTGCAATGGCAAAACTGAAAATTCCCCCAAGGACTGGGTCTTCCATTTGTTTTTTAGCAATTGGGAACTGAAGGTTAAACCAATCTCCTAAAAAAGAAAACCCAATGGCGTATAGCGGATACGCGAATCGTGCATGCCCTAATTGAAATAATAACCAAGCAAATAATAGGATTTGAAAGGAAAATCCAATATAAATCCCACGGGAATGTTCTAAACGTTTGAGTGGATTTGGTTCGTCTTGCAATGTAAACCAATGGATAAAAAATGCCGAAATGATAGCAACAGGAATGGTTGTGAGAATTAAGTAATATACCATGGTTGATTTTAACATGATTCAAAAGAAAATGCAATCAGTAAGTTGGGTGAATCCGTATTTCTGTTTTAGTTTTTTACTGATTCTCTTTTTTTTCGATTCAAATTGTAAATTGGTTCCTTTGATGGAAACAAAGAGAAGGGGTCAGCAGTTCACTCCTACAAATTTGGAGGACAAAGAAAGTTATTTAGTTTTGCGGTTGGTTCGAGGCAAAGACCAAACCATTGGAAATGTGGAAGAAATTCCAGTCAGCTTAATATTTGAAAGCAATCAAATGACCACAAAACAACAGTTACGAATTTATCCACTTCCACTGGCAAAATCGAAACAACCATTTTTTCTGTTTCTTCCTTCTCAATCAGAGTATAAGGAAGACATGTTACTTGTTGGGTGTTTGTATTTTTTTCCTATCCCCAATTTCTTTTATGGGAATTTGTTTTTGGAGATCCAACAAACAAAATCACTCACGATGAAAGAGTTTGTATTTCAAAAAACAGTTCCTTATGACTGGCAAGGGAACCGCACCAAATACTGGGAATACGATCTCGATCATAGCGAAATTACGGACAAAACAATCCCTTCTCTCTCGTCTTACAAGCATTTGGAGTGCGAGAATGACATTCGTCATCGTAAGGAAATCCCTAAAAATGGTATTGTAAGCCCACCTGAAGAAGACTAAACACCAAACCAAACACCGACAAACACGTAGTACAACCCATCCTTTGGGCCCAAATGATAATTTTTTTTTCAACCAAACCAGAACTAACGTTCTAAAAACGCTCACAGAACGTTTTTAACGTAATTTTTGCAAGGCGAGAAAAAAGGTACGATTGCGAAATCTGAATAGAAAACCTAACGTGGTTGAAAATTGAAATCCTTCCGAGTCACTATGAATTTAAAAAAGAACATTCTAATTCCCTTATTATCTTTAACTACGTTAGTTGCTTGTCCTGGTGGCGGCGGAGGTGGTGGTGGAGCTGCCTTTGCACTATTGGGTTTAGGTGGTGGCGGTGGTGATGTACCAGCCCCCAAATTGGAAATTCTCTATGAAGGTGTTAGCCGGGAAAGTGGAGCAACACTTAATTTAGGTTCTGAACCCATCAATACAGCCGATGGAAAAACAGGAACGGTTACCATCAAAAACAGTGGGAATGTTGCAATCTCACTTCCTGGTTCTCCAAATGTTGTTGCTCTTTCCGGAACGGATGCTTCTCAGTTCACAGTGACACAACCTGCAAGTTCAACTCTTGCGGCTGGTGCTTCTGCGATATTCACATTGAATTTTAAACCGACATCAATAGGTGTGAAAACCGCGACGATTAAAATTCAATCGAGTGATGCCGCAGTAGGATCTTTTCAAATGAACCTAACAGGCACAGCTGAAGCTGCTACTCCTCGATTGGCAGTTTCAGTGGGTGCCACACAAATTGCTTCAAATGGAAGTTATGGAATGGGTTCAGTCGAAATTGACTCGATAGGAAGTGCTGTGACATTTACTGTCAAAAACACGGGAAGTGCTGTCGCAAATCTAGACGGTCCACCTGCAGTGACATCCTCTAATGCAAACTTTGTACTAAATTTAGCTGGATTCCCAACGACACTGGCAGCAAATGCTTCTGCTACTTTTACAATTCAATTTTCTCCCACTGGTGCAGCAGAGGTTAAAACTTCGAATATAGCGGTTTCTTATGATGGAGCATTAGCATTCTTATTTACAGCTACGGGAACAGGAACACCAAAACCAGTTCCTACCATTTCGATTTCTCATAACTCCACTAGTTTTACAACTGGGGGATCTATTCCTACTTTTGGTGTTGTATGGCCGACCGTAACATCTAGCACAAAAACCGTAACCATTAGTAATACTGGAACTGCTACGATGACTGGTATTACTCTTTCCAAACCAAGTGGTCATACAGGCGATTTTACCATCAGTGCTTTTAGTGCTGGTGCAACTCTTGCGGCGGGTGCATCTGGAACATTTACAATCCAGTTTGCTCCATCAACAACAGGGGCAAGGGCAGCAGTGGTTCGTATTGCTACCACTAATGGAAACAATGGTGCTGCTTCTAGTGCTGACTTAAATGTGTCAGGTACTGGAAAAACGGGTGCAGATGTTCTCGTCAGTTGGACAGGAACGAATGAAAAAGCAGCGAACGATACTGATGGTGGTTATAAAGTATGTTATAGCCAGACCTCTGGATTTACAGCGGTTCACAACGGAACTACTGTATTATGCGCAGATGTCCCCAATGCTGGTGGCACAACACCGGTTTCCAAAGTAATCTCTGTGCCTACCTTCGGGAATTGGTATTTCAAAGTATATTCTTATGGAAAATACAACACAACTGGAGGAACTCCCTCCACACAAACCTCAGCAGTAAATGTTCCGAGTACATAGAATAGGAATTAATTATATGAAATTTAATAAAAAATCGATTTCGAAACTTTTGATCGTAGCATCAGTATTAGTCGCTACAAACATCTTAATTTCAGAACCAGTATTAAACTTGGATCAAACCAAACTAGATATCGAAGCGCTACGTGCTAAGTCAAAAGCCGGTCAAAAACTTCCGTATCTACCTGGTGAAGTTGTCATTACATTTAAAAAAAGTATCCCAGACTCAGAGCTTGTGCATCAAACATCTAAGTTAGCTGCTGGCACTGGTGTTCTGAACCTAAAAGGACATTTTACCACCGCTAAACTAGCTGCATCTGAAACAATGGAACAGGGACTAGCGAGGATTAAACAAGATCCTAGTGTGGAGTCCGTGGAACCCCGGTATTTGTATTATAAACAAGCCTCTACACCAAATGATCCTGAATTTACTAGACTTTGGGGACTGAACAATACTGGCCAAACTCTTGCTTCGCCTAGTTACACAGCTAACTCTAGTAACCCTGGAACTTCTGGTAAAGACATGAATGTTCTTGGTGCTTGGGATGTGACAACTAGTTGCAATAATACCATTGTGGCTGTGCTTGATACAGGGGTCACTTACACTCACCAAGATTTGGTGGGAAATATGTGGGATGGTTCTGGTGGCTGTGTGAACCAAAACGGAACTGCTATTGGTGGCGGTTGCCCTAACCACGGTTATGACTTTGCAAGTGGGGACAACAATCCTCGTGATGAAGAAGGACATGGAACCCATGTTGCCATGACCATAGGTGCTGTAGGGAACAATGGGGTTGGGATTTCAGGTGTTTGCCAATCCGCAAAAATCATGGCAGTTCGCGTTTTGGGACTTGATGGAGGAACAAACGATAATATCGCCAACGGAATTTACTTTGCTGTTCGCAACGGTGCAAAAGTCATCAATATGAGTTTGGGTGGTCCTAGTTTTAGTACTGCAATCAATTCGGCGATTGAATTTGCCAGAACCAATGATGTTTTGGTAGTGGTTGCTGCCGGAAACGATGGTTTAAACTTAAGTGGCACAGGAAACGCATACCCTTGCGAAAATACCAACGCCAATGTGATTTGTATTTCTGCACTCGACCAAAAACATGCCTTAGCGAATTTTTCAAATTATGATTCAAATGTTACTGTTGCCAGTCGCTCTGCCGATTTTGGTGCTCCTGGTACGAATATCTATAGCGGGTATGGGACAGAAGTATCTTACAATGAAAATGCAACAAGTTATTCCGATTGGTCTTATGCGACTTCAGGAACTGCATGGGTATCATCCACTTGTACATTAGCAAATTACAAAATGCTAGTCACTGCTGATTGTACATTAGCAAATGTATTATTTGATAGTTCCTCCAATACAATGACAAATTTGTCATTAAGTACGAATAGTATTGTATACAAAAATTTCACAATCCCAACGGGAGCCACGAATGTATCTCTCTCTCATTTCATCGTAAGCGTTGGAGAAAGGAAAGATTCTACTTCTTGTTATGATTATATCCAAGCAAAGTATTCTGCCACTGCAGGTTCTCCCGCAGCTGGAACAACATTAACCATGTATGATGGAAATTTAGGGTCCTTCCAATCACAACTTTGTCGAAATGGTGGCACTGCTTTTGTGAGTAATTCTGCTGATACCAAAATCCTCACCAACTGTATTGGGGGAGCTGGAACCAACTGTACGGTAGGTTACAGGATGGTATCTGATACTTCTGGTCAATACCCTGGTGGGATCGTTGGGGATGTATTTCTCACTGCTTGGGCACCTTCAAATTCTGCGCTCGCATACTTGAATGGAACTTCCATGGCAACACCCAATACTGCTGGAGTTGCAGCATTAATTCGTTCTTACAATCCAAGTTTTACTTACCAAGATGTGATCACAAAGCTGATTGAAGGTGGAGTAACAGAGACTGCCCTTACAGGTACAACTCAGTATGGCAAAGCGATCAATGCGAACGCTTCCATCAAACATCTGAAACAAGTCACTGGAGTTACCGCTGTTTTACAATAAAACACTCGGTTACAGCATTCTGGTTGCAGCCTTAACCACAGGCTGCACCTTGTTTGGTGAACCAAAACAATCCCAACAATTGCGACCCATCCAAGGCCAAAGCCCAATGTTTAAAGAAGGTGAATATCTTTTTGCTACAGAAGAGGGAGTGACGATAGAAGAGCTTCGGGCTCTTTTTAATGAATTTGGGATCGTCAAATTGGATTCAATGATTGTTCGAGATAGAAGTTATCATTTGATTCTAAAAAATGATCCTGGCCTTCCAGTAATGGAAAAAAAGGCAACAGCGTTTGGAAAAATTCGATACATCGAAAGAAACCAAATCATGCAAAAATACAATACTAAACTTTAACGCTAAACTTGAGAAAAACCGGGACTAAAACGAAACATAAATCTGTCTAAAAAGGACAGTGCGTTGTTTTATTCTTTCGGTTTTCTTTCTCTTTTTACTCTTTCAATGTACAAAAACCAATCCTTCTTATGAAGCCTGCGAACGAGCCGATTTAGATTATCTGGCTTGTTCTCTTGTGGTATACCAGTCTTATGCGTTTTGTTCCGAACGGTCTTCATCAGTCACAGGAAGTTCAGAAGTAAAAGCGGCGGCAAAATTTCAATGTGATGCCGAACGATTAGTCGGTTCTTATCTTTGTGAAGACATCAAGAAAAAAACCTGCGGAACAAAATAGATCTAATTTTTACTGATCCAAAAATGTTGATGCGCCAGCGATTGCAGCGAAAATCCTTTGCGAAGCAAAGATTGAAGCGTAAAGCGCGGTCGTTTTAAAATCATTGGGCAATGGAAGAATGGATCCGAGGCGCCAAACTCATTGTCACCCATGCGCGTTGATCTAAAGTGTTACCGATGTGCCTTTCTATACAAAACCCCACCGAATCCAATGCGACATAAGATCAATTATGGGAAGTTACATATTGCTTCAGGTATAAATCTACAAAGAAATACTAGTCGTTGTTTCACCTAAAATCTATTCCAAATGCGAAAAGGAAACTAGAGGAAAATGCTAACAAGCCACAAGGACTTGGTTAGCATGGATGGTCGAATTAAAAATCGAAAGTTGTTACCTCTTTGATTTCACAAGAAAGTTCAACGGAGGCATAGTTAGGGAGTGCTAAACCCAAAAGATAGATATTCTTTTCACAAGAGTCCACAGTGTCTCGTTTGTAGTATTTGTCTGGGTTGATTTCGGCAAGGATGGGGATTAAAACTCCATTCAATAAGGAGGATGAGGCTTCTGCTCCTGCCGATCCGACTCCCAGTGGTGCAAATTTGGCTCCATCTATCTTACGTGAGGCTTCTAATAATTTTGCTTTTGCGTCAGCACCAAGGATATTATCAGAACTCAACCTAGCAAGTGTTGGCTGGTTACATCCAACCCCAAAAGCCATTAGGAGGAAGAGGATATTAGAAAAGAGATAGTTGTGTTTCTTTTTCATAATGCAAAAATCTTACGGATTTCAAATAGAAAGTCAAACCGAAAGAATTAAGAATTGGAATGGTTTTGGACGGACAAAAGAGTCGAGAGAAGCTGAAACACCGCCCCCAAATCAAATGGGGACTTTTATCTGGCCAAGTGGCAAAGTTGGTTTGTAATTATTTACGGGAAGGACCGGCCACTCGTTTTTGAATGACCTCATTCAATACTTCTACAAGCTCTTGGAACTCATCCCCTTTTCGAATGCGAATGGTTTCAATGGGATCCCCTGATGCCATCCGTTGTAAAGACCGTTTGATACTAAAAACAGGCCCTGCCATCTTATGTGATTTGAATACAGAAAATACAGTGATCAAAAGTAAATAGAGAATGGAAAGAGTGACAACTGCATCAAACTGAATGGTATACATATTCAATTGGTGGTCATAACTCGGAAGGTAAATCTCTCGAGGAACAAACTTCTCTTTTGCTTCGCCTGGAGATGGATCGTCGTTTTCCACTTTCCAAAACACAGTTTGTGCATCTTGGCGAAGACGAAACACAGCACCGCCATCATACTTGGCTTGGTTCAGCCAATAGAGAAAACCTAAAGTCACAAGTACCCCAGATATAAATAACAAAGAATAATGAGCTAAAAACTTTAATTGGAATTCCTTATCGATAAGATAGTGAAAACGAAAGGTTTTTTTGTGATTTTGAGACATGGTTTCTTTTAAGGTGTTCCCCTAGGGCGTTCAGGAAGACCTTCTCAGAAAAAGATAATATTGTCAAAAACTTATAGAGATTAACGAATTTTTTCTGTTTCTAAGATCTTTTGGATCGGAATTTCAATCAAACCTTCTAAACCTTGGAAGTGAAGATGTGTTTCTGATTGGCCAAGAATGACTCCTCGGTATTCAGTTCCATCTTCCAATCGTACAAGTTCTAATCTTGCGTGTTCTTCGTATAGCATAGACTCACGAGCAAGAATGGTTTGTGTTTGAAATGCCTTAAGTTCTTTATCTTCTTTCGGATGCAACTCAGAAGAAGAGACAGGCAATGTTTCTCCAAGTTTGACAACCGTTTGTTGCCTAGAAGTGAGGATGAGATCCCCTACTGCCACTGAACCTTCCCGCACGGCTACAATTTCCGATTGTCCATCAAATTGAACACTGAAAACAGTCCCTCTAACTTGTGTAAGATGCTCGCCAGCCTGCACAACAAAATGACTATCTTTAGAAAGTTTCGAAACGGAAGCGAAGATCTTTCCTTTTTTTACTGAGAACTTTTGCGATTGAGAGTCATTTGATTTTTCGATTACATCCATTACTACTTCTGAATTAGGAGTAATCCGCATCCAAGAACCAGTTTCAAAATCCAAATCAATTTGCGAAGTTCCTTCTGTAATGATAATATCTCCCGACGCTAGTTGGTAATGTTTCACCAGAGGAACAGATTTGGAACTTCCTTGTGGAAGAACGGAAACCTTTCCCTTCACTGAGGAAACAAGAACCTTCAGAGGAGAAACCATTGGTTTGGATTCTTTGGCTGCAGAGACCGCTACTTCCGATTCACCTGGTGCAGATGGATTTAGGAAAAAAACAAAGAAAAGAGCCGCTGCCAGTGATAAAGCAGACCCTCCCACAAAGGCAAGACCAATTGGTTTGCGGAAAAACGAAATTACATTATGAGTAGAATTTGGTTCTGGTTTGTATTCGAATTGGATCTGGCGTTTTGATACAGTCTCCCAGGAAGGAAACACAACAGACTCCGTTTTTTTGGCGGGTTTCCGAAGGAGTTCTTCCCATTTAGCGATTGTATGTTGCTTATCAAATTCGTTCATTGATTCTAATCCGGTACCAGATTTTCTCTTTTGGCTATGGCCAACACTTTCTCAGTGGCCCTTATGACCAAACGAGAAGCAGTAGAAACCGAAACTCCTAAGACCTCAGCGATTTGTACGAGCTGAAATCCTTCCACATTCTTGAGTAACAAGGCAGACCTTTCTTCTTCCGAGAGTTCTCCTAAAAAGGAATAAAGACGATCTTCTAAGTCTTGGTATTCCGCTTTGGTTTCGAGTTTTGGATTGTGGCTATGAAACTCGATCTCATCGGAGACTATCTCCCTTGTTGTAGAAAACTTTTTAGCATAATTGATCGATAAATTGCGGGCAATTGTGTACAAAACCATGACGGACTTCTCTTCCGAGAGGCCGGCGTTGCCATAATGTTTATGGAAACTTAAAAAACTGTCTTGCATCAAATCCATTGCCGTGTCCGCATTTTGAGTGTACTTGTAGAGGAAGTCATAAATACGCTTATGGCTTCTTTCATAAATTTGACTCATAGAGACAGTTTTGTCTGACACAATCTTGTATGTGTTGGTAAAACCGAGTCTCTGACAAGTAAAATCCCGTTCTTCTCTATAAAAGTAAACAAACGGGATAGGTCAGATTCTCAAGAAATGCCGATTATTTTTCTCTCAAAAGGGCATCATTCGCGGCATTTTTATAAGCACCTATCATGGTTGGGTAATTAAAAATATGTTCGGTGAAATACTCAATCGGAGCCTTGAGATTCACCACACATTGCCCAAGAGCAATGAGTTCTGTTGCTTTGTCAGATATGATATGAACTCCCAAAACTCTTCTGGACTGTTTATCAAAAATGATTTTTAAAAGTCCCACTTGATCACCGCTGATTTGAGCGCGAGTGATGGTATCAAACCTTGCCATTCCCACTCCATAGGAAACTCCTCGGGCTTTGAGAGCTTCTTCCGTTGGTCCAATTGTCGCAATCTCAGGCAAAGTATAAATCCCAATGGGGAATTCTTCTGCATCCACTGGAACAGATGGATGACCAAACATATGTTTTGCGACATAAGCACCTTGGTACATGGACACGGAAGCCAAACTAGGGAATCCAATGACATCTCCACAAGCGTAGATATTAGAAACGTTGGTTTGATAGTTTTCATTTACCAAAATTTGTTTTCGATCATTGGGAGTGATTCCAACTGATTCTAATCCTAAGTTGTCTACATTTCCCAATCGGCCACGAGAAATCAGAACTTGGTTGACTCGCACCACTTCACCTTTGTTAGTTGTGAGTTCAAATCCTTCCTCATTGGGAAGTTTGTTGTACTTTGTAATGGAAGAATCCACATGGATGGAAATCCCAGATTGTTGCATGATACGGGTCATTTCATTTGACACATCTTCATCCAAAAAACCAAGGATACGACTTTGGGAATCAAAGAGATGAACCTTCACTCCGATATGAGCAAAAATTGTAGCGTATTCCGACCCAATGATTCCAGCACCCACTACCGCTAAAGAAGCAGGCATCTTTTTCATCGCAAAGAGCCCATCACTATCGTAGATTAATCCATCTTCAAAAGGAATGTTTTCGTTTGTGGGCCTACGAGGGCTACTACCCGTAGCAATGAGAATGTTCTCGGTTTCATAAACTTTTTTTCTACCGGCAGAGTCTGTGACTTCTACATGATTGGCATCCACGAGCTTTCCCCAACCAGTAAGAGTTGTGACTCGGTTTTGGATCATTTGTTCGCGGGTGACATCTTCTTCTTTTTCAATCACAGTCCCCGCACGAAACATAAGTTCCTGTAAGGTAAGCATTGCCGGTTGTGGTGATTGTAATCCGTGTAAATTGGACAATCTTAAATTTCGATAGAAGCGACTCGTTTCTTGTAAGGATTTGGAAGGGATGGTTCCGTAGTGGACACAACCTCCACCCAAGTAAGGGTCTTTTTCTATAATGGCTGCTTTTTTTCCCATTTTGCTTGCTTGGATAGCAGCTTTTTGTGCGGCAGGACCGCCCCCGATGGCGAGTAAATCAAAACGATTGATGGACATTTGCTAAAAAAACAATACCGACGAAGTGAAAAATAGCAAGGAAAAATTGACAAATCAAATTGGGAGTCCAGTTCTTCGTCATTTTCACCTAACAAAGTACTACATGAAATACAAAATATCTTGCTTTGAAAACTCAGGGTCTCATGTTTCATCCATCCCTATGGAATTCTTTAAAATGATCCAATCCGGACTTACTTCCGTCTGGAAAATCCTTTCCGAAGGAATTAGAGCCAAACTTGCTTGGTTTACTGGCACCCTAATTGCACTTACGATTCTTTTACTTTCCATCATCACGGTTCGCCAACAAACGGCCATCCTCTCTGAGAGTTATGAAAAACAAGCAGCAGTCTCCAAAAATTTCATCGCAAGTTTGGTGATGGAGATTGAGAATATATCGCAAAACTTAATCCGGATCGAAGAGTTCAAATCGAGGATCGAAAGACAAAGAGAAGAACTTAAAAAATATCGAACTGCGAAAGTGGTCACCAAGAAAAAAACAGTTTCTGTCTTTGGATTCAAAACCAATCTTTTTGGATCTCTTGGTACTTCCAAAGTAGTAAAGAAAGTGGACACTTTTTTTTCCGTTTATTTAACAAAAGATGATGTGGATGTTTTGGAGCGGGAAATTCGTCACCAACTTCGAGAAGCAGCCAACAGAAACATCAGTGAAAGAGAATGGAATACACTTGTTCACCTTGCTTCTTCTTATGTGCGCAATGAAGAAAAGTATTTGGAGATCCAAAAACAAACTCCACCAGAAGACCCAGAAGCAAAAACAAATTGGGAAACCAATGTTAAAAATCTAAAAAAAGAAATTCGAAACCATAAATCACAACTGGACCTTTTTATAGCCAAGTTCTATGCTGATTCTAAAAAAAGAAAACTTGAAGAACTGGGACTAGATACCAAACTCTTTCGGATCCAAACCTTCCCTCTTTCTGCCATGATCCAAGGGGAAACATCCCTTGCTTCTTTTGACACACAGATCATCGACAACACTTCTCCCCTTGCCAAAATGGATCAGTTTGACCAGATGGAAGAAAGTTTAGTCGAATCCTTCCAACGTTTGTCAGATGATATTTCTTCCCTCGATGAAAACGAAAAACAGTATGTCTATGAATGGGAAGAAAGAGAAATCCAAGCCCTCCACTCTCCCCTTTTCCGCCATCAAAACTCCACCAAAAGAGCTTTTAACCTAAGTAGTGTTAAATCTAGCCTAGGAGATTACAGAGAAGTAATCAAAGAAGATTATCGAATCACAAACGAACTGTCAGAACTCATCCCAAAACTAAGAGATCGCATTCAATTTTTGAAAAATGCAAAACCACCGATCCCTCCGGCAAAGGACAAACTTTTTACCAGTTTTTATAAATCTTACGAGGAACTCATCACAGAGAGAGATAAAATTTTTGATGAAGTCACCACAAACTATCCTATTCCCTTAGAAACTTGGGAAAAAATCGAAGCTTTGCGAAGTTTGCGAGACGTTACCTTGGAAGATTGGGTTTTGATGAAATTCAAAACAGATCCCACCGAATATGAACGTTATTACCAAGATCCTGATGCTCGGGAAATCCAAAGGAATCGTTGGAAAGCCATTCGCAAATGGATTCTCACTGCCGAACAAGAAACCCCTACTAAAGAATTAAAAAAACTATTTCCCGATGGGAGTTTTGGCCATTCCCGTAGCGAATCAGAAGAGATCATGTGGAAGTTAGATGGGACTCATCTTTTGGAATCGGAAAATGTTCCCAATCTTGTATTACGTGATAATTTTTCTGGGCTGATTCGAACACTTGTCGATAGAACCGATGGAATTCGAGCCATCAAAGACAATAGAAACCAAATTGTACTTACTGCCATTACTATCTGTTTGGTGGCAATTCTTTTCGCCATTTTTATTTCTGGTGTGGTGGTTCAAAAAATTCGAAACATCATTCGAAGTGCAGAAGATGTGGGTCATGGAAATCTTCATGTCCATTTTGATGATGGTGGAAACGATGAATTTGGAAACCTAACAGTTGCACTAAACCAGATGGTTTCCGGATTAAAAGAACGTGAAAAAATGCGAGGAGTTCTTGGAAGTATGGTGGACCCGGTGGTGGTCGGAGAAGCTCTCAAAGATTTAGAAAAACTAAAACAAGGAAGTGAAAAAATCATCACTGCATTCTTTTCTGATATTGCTGGATTTAGCACCATTTCTGAAAAATTAAATTCAAAAGAACTCGCCAATCTTCTCAACGAATACTTATCAGCCATGACCATCATTCTGAAACACCATGACGGAGTATTGGATAAATACATTGGGGATGCCATTGTGGGAGTTTTTAATGCACCGCTGGATGTGGAAAACCATTGTTTAAAAGCAGTCTCTGCCAGTGTTGAAATGCGGGATAAACTTGAGGTCTTAAAGGCTGAGTGGATAGAGAAGGATAAATACATCCCCGAAGCTCATACGATGAAGTTCCGCATTGGACTAAACATGGGTTATGCGAAAGTTGGATTTATGGGAACCGATGCCCTGGCTTCCTATACAATGATGGGTGATACTGTCAACTTAGCGGCACGGTTAGAGGCAGCTGGAAAAGATTATGGAGTTTGTATTTTGGTTTCTGAATTTGTTCATGATGAAGTCAAAGACCATTTTTTCACAAGAAAGTTGGATATTGTGCGTGTGAAGGGAAAAACCAAACCAGTCACTCTCTATGAAGTCAGAGCCAAAAAAGGCGATGAAACAGAAGAAGACCATAAATTTGTGGAAGCCTACGAAACTGCCCTTTTCTCTTATTTGAACCGCAAGTTTGAGGAGGCAGGCAAAAAATTCTACACACTCCTCACCACAAATGGGGACGAAGCCTGCAAACTCCTTTGGGAACGGTGCCAATATTACTTAGAAACTCCCCCAGAACCAGACTGGGATGGTGCTTTTACGAGAACAAAAAAGTAGGAAATCTGCGAAATATTTCAATAAAATGGAAATTTCATCCAATAAAGTATAACAATTTCTTGCATTTTCAGAGGTGAATTTTAGAATTGGAATCACTCATCTTACAGGAGAAAAACCATGGCACTACGTTTAGGCGACGAAGCACCGAATTTCCAAGCGGAAACCTCTGAAGGCAAAATTGACTTTCATGAATATTTAGGACAAGGTTGGGGGATTTTATTTTCTCACCCGAAAGACTACACTCCAGTTTGTACAACCGAACTTGGATACGTGGCAAAAATTAAACCAGAGTTCGAAAAACGTAATGTGAAAGTGATCGCACTTTCTGTTGACCCAGTTGACAGCCACAAAGGTTGGATCTCTGATATCAACGAAACACAAGGAACCAAAGTAAACTACCCTATCATTGCTGATGCAGATCGTAAAGTATCAAACCTTTATGATATGATTCATCCAAATGCAAGTGAAACCACTACTGTTCGTTCTGTATTTGTTGTCGGACCTGACAAAAAAGTAAAATTAACTCTTACTTATCCTGCATCCACTGGAAGAAACTTTGATGAACTTTTGCGTGTGATTGATTCTTTACAACTCACTTCTCAGTTTAGCGTAGCAACTCCTGCAAACTGGAAAGATGGAGAAGACACAATCATCGTTCCTTCTGTTTCTGATGAAGATGCGAAGAAAAAATTCCCTAAAGGATTTAGGACCATCAAACCTTATTTGCGTTACACACCACAACCGAATAAGTAAATTTTAAACTTGGCGGGTTCTCCCACCCGCCTATTTTCTACTTATGAATATCAAACTAAGTCGCATTGAATCTCCTTATGTTTTAGAAGCAACGAATGAATCTGGTAATTCCATTCGTATCGATGCCTCTCCCGAAATAGGTGGAAAAAATTCTGGTCCAAGACCTATGGAACTTTTGATTATGGGGCTTGCCGGTTGTAGTAGTATTGATGTTTTGATGATTCTAAACAAACACAGAATCGAAGTGAAAGACTATTCTGTAGAAGTAGATGCCGAAAGGGAAAAAGTCGAAGAAACCAATCTTTTTAAAAACATCCATTTGAAGTTTAAAGTAAAAGGTGATTTTAAAGAAGAACAGGTAAAACGTGCGATTGATCTTAGTTTAGAAAAATACTGTTCTGTTGCCAAAACATTAGAAAAAACAGCAAAAATCACTTACGAATTTGAGTTAGTTTCATAAAACCAATTTACCTTCCGTTTTTTTTAATGTTTTTCGCAAGTTTACTAATGGATTTCCAATTTGCTTTTTCAATTGCACTTGCTTTCATGGTTTGCCTGTCTTCTAAATATTTATACTCTTTCTTCAATTTTAAAAAACTTTCCAATCGTTTCGGATCAAGAGAATTTTCACTTATCGCTTTTTGTACAGCACAACCAGGTTCGTTTTCATGACTGCAATTGCGATAACGACAGTTTAAACTTAAGTTTTCAATATCATCAAAAACAGACTTCAATCCTTCTTCGTCACCCCAAACTTGTAATTCTCGCATCCCAGGAGTATCAATGACCATACCGCCACTTGGGAGTAAAATTAATTCACGATAAGTTGTTGTATGTCGACCTCGACTTCCTAATTCACTTACTTCGTTTACTTTAAGATGTTCCATCCCAAGAAGAGTGTTGATGATCGTAGATTTTCCAACTCCAGATGAACCAAGAAAAGCGATGGTTTTCCCTCTTTGGATGTATTGATTCAAAATAGCAATTCCAGTATTTTGAGTTGCACTGAGTGTATGCACATCAACTCCGATCGCAATTGATTCCACTTCGATTTTTCGCAATTCAGCCTCAGGACAAAGGTCGGCTTTATTTAACAAAACCACAGGTAAGGCTTTGCTTTCCCATGCGATTGATAAAAACCTTTCGATACGTCGTAAATTATAATTTAAATCTAAGCCGGTAATGATGAATACGATGTCGATGTTAGCTGCAATGACTTGTTCATCAGTCATCTGGCCAGGGACTTTTCGACTGAAAACACTCTTTCTAGGTAAAAGTGCGTGAATGATTGCTTTCTTTTCATTAGGAATTACTGAAGTTACTACCCAATCACCGACTGTTGGAAATTCACTTTTACTTTCGGTATTAAATCGGAATTTTCCTGAAACTTCACAGTTGAATTCTCCAAGTTCACCACAAGCAATATATTTTTCTCTGTTCTCTCGAACGATACGCATCGCCGACAGACCTAAATTTTTATATTGATCAAAACTCAGTTCAAAAAAAGAATTCCATCCTAAATCAGACAATAGCATGATCATTCCCCATAAATTGGTTTTTAATTATTTTCGAAATGGTGCAGACTGCTTTTCCCCGAGCCCCTAGTCCCGGAATGATAAACCTCTTTGTCTTTTATTTTATGTGTATTGGATACTTTGTATTCCTATTTTAATTCGTTTAAATCCCAACTGTATTCATTATAAACAATTTTGGCATCTGGTTTGATTGTTTCCTCAAAACCTTCCTGCACATATTGAATGAGAGTTGTTTTTTTGGTAAAATCAGTTTGGAACCAGTTAAAAATTTTACTTAAGTACAGAGTGTTCGTTGTTTTATCATAAAAATTCTTTTTTGGATTTTTTAAGAATCCGAGTTTGGCAGACTGAAGTTGTTTTTCTAATGAATTAGGGGTGTAGGCTTCTGAAACTAAATAAGGACAACCAATGGAGGCACAAACAATCGCAAAGTGAATCCTTGGTTCATTAAAATCCTTTCTTAATTTTTCATGTTCAATCCAATCCAAATGTCTAGATTTTCCAAGGAGAGTATAAAATTCTTTTTTCCAAGGGATCCCACGGGCTAAATTAATTTTGGAAAATGGAGAGCCAATTTCTGTGATACTCTCAACGGGGTAATGGTCTAAAATCAATTTCACAGTGAAGGCATTGTATGCGTTGATTAAAAAACTAATTTTTTCTTTTTCGTTGAAACCTTGGTATTGAGCCTCAGTCACCTTTGAAAGAGATTCTAAATATTGTTTAAAGGAACCCTCTTCCGACTGAATACCTTTATAGGAAACAAGTCCGTTCTTCACATTTTTTTTTAGGATGGAATCCCAAACAGAATGTTTATGGTCAAAACCTTGGGCGAAAGCCCCTTGCCATAATCCAATACAAAGAAATGTAAAAAGAAACTGTTTCATAATGACCACCCGTTAACTTAGACAGACCCAAACCAATTTGCGAACTAGAATTTTTATGACAAACTATTCAAATAACGGCTAATTCCTTGGATCACCGGTGCGGGAATCTCATGTCCACCGTTAAAAGCAATGAATTCACCTAGCAAACCTGAATTACGAAGTAACTTTTCTAGTCTTTTGGCATTCGCATAACCAAGAATAGGGTCAAATTCTCCATGAGATTGAAAAAAACGTAAAATCGATTTTTTAGGGGCCAATTCTTTCCAGAGTGATTCATTGACAAGTGCACCTGAAAGGATCATCAGACCTTTGGAGACTTCTTCTTTTCTAAGAGTTAAGTCTGTTGCAAGCATAGCACCTTGTGAAAAGCCACCTAAAATCAGTTGGTTCCAAGGAATGCCAAGAGCATCTAACATTAAATAAGCGGCTTCTCTTGCGACGTCCATCCCTTCTGGGTCTTTATCGGCAAAATTTCTAAAATCATTTTTGCGGATTGCCTCTTCCAAAGCGGCCATATCAATGGGAAACCAAGCCCGACCTGAATAACCAGGCATCAGAGGTACACTCAAATGTCCATGAGGGAAAACCCAATTGAACTTTTGATCAGTCACTAACACTTCGTGGATGGGATATAAATCAAAAGCGCTGGCACCATAACCATGAAACATGACAACCGTTGGTGCATCTGGATCTCCTTTGACTCGAAGCACTTGTAAAGGTCCGAGAGATTCTAAATCGTTTTCATTATCTAACATAGTTTAACCGAAGAGTGAAGGTTGGTCCTCATTTTTTGAATCGGAAGAAAAGTTGGTCACAGAAATTCCTAAAAGTCTTATTTTCTTCATTGGTTCTGTGTTTTCCTTCCAAACATTTGCTAACAGATTCGAGGATTGTTGGAAAAGGTTGTCTGCCAAGTAGAAAACAGATTCGGATGAAATAGATTTTTGTTTCACAGTAAAATCTTCAAATTTGATTTTTAAGGTCAGCGTTTTTCCTTGTTTATTTTTCCGACCCATCCGCAATTCTAATTCTTTAGATAAATTCTCTAAAGTGAGTAACAAATAAGCAAAATCTTCCGAATCATGGGAAAAGGTTGTTTCGACACCAATCGATTTAGGATCGCGAAAAGGAATGACTTCTCGGTCATCAAGCCCCCTTGCCATCCGATAAAACACAGCCCCCATTTTTCCAAATTCCCCAACTAAAAAAGACTCTTCCGCTTTTCGTAATTCTGATCCTTTTGTATATCCTAATTGCGAAAGACGTTCATAAGTTTTTTTCCCGATTCCAAAAAAACTATAAAGAGGGATTTCATCTAAAAATTTTTCTTCATCGCCAGGAAGAACCACATATAACCCGTTAGGTTTATTTTTTTCCGAAGCCATTTTTGCTAAGAATTTATTTTGGGCAACACCCGCAGAACAAGTGAGTCCCGTTCGATCAAATATTTTTTTCCGAATTTCTTTGGCGATCGTACTTGCTAGTGGAATTTGTAATTTGTTGGATGTGACATCTAAATATGCCTCATCCAAGGACAAGGGTTCCACTAAGTCAGTGTATTCCAAAAATACAGAACGAATTTCTTTGGAGATTGATTTATACACTTCAAATCGAGGTGGAGTGAAAATGGCATCTGGGCAAAGTTTGTAAGCTTGAAAACAAGGGATGGCAGAGCGAACACCAAACTTCCTTGCTTCGTAACTTGCCGCACAAACAACTCCCCTTGAATGCGGAGAACCACCCACAACGACAGGTTTTCCACGCATTTCAGGAAAATCTCTTTGTTCTACAGATGCATAAAATGCGTCCATATCAATGTGGATGATCTTTTTCATTTCTATTTTCTAACCAAATCAAACTTTATCAAAAATCTCTTGCCAAATGTTTTTTGCAACGAATCCTTCATGAATTGTGTACACAAAACAAGCTCTGAAAATCTTGGTAGTCGATGATAACGAAACCAATATTGAGATTATCACTCATATTTTACTTGGGCAAGGATATGAAGTGGCGGTTGCTTACGATGGTGAATATGCCCTAGAGTTGGCGGAGGCACTTGACTTTGACTTAATTTTACTGGACATTCTACTTCCTGGGATTAGTGGACTTGATGTTGCCAAACGTTTACTTGTGATGGAACGGTCAAAAAACACTCCGATTCTTTTTTTATCTGCACTCAACGAAACAAGCGATATAGTCAAAGGATTAGAAACAGGAGCCGTTGATTACATCACAAAACCATTTCAAGAGTCCGAAATTTTAGCTAGGATCAGAACTCATATCAAAATCAAAACTTTAGAAAAAGAAAGAATCGATCTTCTACAGGCCATTCAAAAAGATTTGGAACTTGCCAAATCAAATCAAGAAAATTTAGTCACCTTCCAATTTCCACCTTCCCCACTCTATCAAATTTATACTTCTTATAAACCTATGGAATTAGTTGGTGGGGATTTAATCACCTACGATTTGTTACCCTCTGGTGATTTGGACATTTTATTTGGAGATGTAACAGGCCACGGAATTGCCGCAGCTATGGTTTCTCTTATGGCCATCATTACTTTCAAAACCATGGATAAATCTTTTTTATCACCGAGCGAAAGTTTATATTGGATTCATAGTACACTCACTCCTCTTATCAGCACTCATTTCATCAGTGCAATTTATTTACGTTATAAAGCAGAAGAAAATCTTTTGTCATACTCCATGGCTGGACACCATCATATGTTTTTGATTCGTGAAAACAAAATCATCAAACTCGGGACAAAGGGATTTTGCCTAATGATGTTCCCCGATCAACTCAATGCGGAAAACGAAGATATTTTTTTAAACTCAGGGGACAGGTTATTTCTTTTTTCTGATGGGATGTTTGAAGTTCCCAATGAAAACGAAGAATATTTGGGAGACCAAAAATTTGCAGAACTCATCGAAACAAGAATCCATCTTCCTTCAAAAGAATTTCTGGAATCCATTCAGGATGAAGTTTTAGTTTATTCTGGTGGGAAAGTCGCAGACGACATGACTATGTTACTTTTGGAAATCAAATGATCGACGAGTTTTTAGCCATTGTGATTGCATCTGGATTGTTGTTTGTAGCTTATTATTATCACAATGCATATCGAAGAGAAAAAAAACTTAGGTTAATCCTTTTTAGAAAGAATTTAAGTAATTCAGAAGAAATTGAACGCACCATTCGGGAAAAAGAAAAACAATACCAAGACATATATGATACAGCAAACTCCATTATCATTCGTTGGAGCCCCGATTTTAAAATCCATTCAATCAACCCTTATGCAGAAGAATTTTTTCAAATAGGAAAAGATTCTGCTGAAGGTAAGGATGTTGTATTGGATTTATTTCACATTCCTTTTGAAAAATCCAATGAAGTGAAATCCCAATTATGGAATATCTTCCATAGACCCGAACAAAATATCCGTCAAGAATATGATGTATTCATTGGAGAAAATGACAAACGTACTGTCACCTGGTCAAATCGGATTTTAAAAAATGAATTCGGATATCCCTACGAAGTTCTGTCTATCGGGAATGATATCACTAACCGAAAAATAGCGGAAGAAAATTTAATGAAATCTTATGAGAGGATTTTGGATCTATACAACAATGCTCCTTGTGGTTACCATTCTCTCGACAAAGAAAATACCATCGTTTCCATCAATGATACCGAGCTCGACTGGTTAGGTTATGCGAGAGAAGAAATAGTAGGAAATTTTAAATTTAGCGACTTATTGACAGAGAGTAGTCAAGATAAATACAGACTGATTACCGACTCCTTCCCGAATGAAAACTTAACGGGAGTAGAATTAGAATTTCTTAGAAAGGATCGGTCTACTTTTTTTGTTAGTTTAAACTCAACTGCTACCTTTGACAAAGCTGGAAATTTTGTAATTAATAAGTCAACTGTGTTTGATATCACCGATCGCAAGCTAGCAGAAGACAAGTTAAACGATTATTCTCAAAAAATCCAGTTACAAAACAAACGATTACAAAAAGCAGTAGAAGCTGCCATCAAAGCAAATCGTTCCAAATCAGTTTTCTTTTCAAAAATCACACATGAATTAAGAACTCCTCTTCATGCAGTCATCGGATTTTCACAGATTTTAGAGAAGGATCCAAACCTCCCCAACCATCTTAAAGGTTATGTGGATTCTTTATATGAAAACGGAGTCCATCTTTTAGGAATGATCAATGACATCTTGGATCTTTCCAAAATCGAAGCTGGGAAAATGACAGAGACCAGAGAATCTTTTTCTCTCGTACAACTTTGGGACACATTGTTCTCCATGTTCTCTTATCGGTTTTCCGAAAAATCCATTAGTTTTGAACTTTTGAATGCTGCTGTGATCGAATCCTGTTTTTATGAATCGGATTTACAAAAAATTCGCCAAATACTTGTGAATTTACTTGGGAATGCTTTGAAGTTCACAAACCAAGGTTCAGTCAGTTTAGAAATCAAAGTGACTCGGAATCCGGAACATTCTTTCGATATGGTGTTATTCATCGTCAAAGACACTGGGATAGGAATTCCAAATGATCAATTGCATTCTATTTTTGAAGCATTTCAACAAACGGAACAAGGGAGCTCTTATCAAGAAGGAACGGGGCTTGGTTTATCCATCTGTCATCAGTTAGTTGAATTTTTAGGAGGTACCATCTATGTGAAAAGTACCATTGGCGAAGGATCAGAATTCGGATTTGAAATCCCTTTGACTCGATTAGAAACCATCCCGAATGAATTAGTAGAAAAATCAAAAATCGGTCCAACCCATACAAGAGAACTGGGAGAAATCGCAAAACAGGATGAATCAGAAGTGGAGTTTGTTCACAACTTTTTAAATTCTTCTCCACAAAACTTAAAAAAAGAAATCCTACAGTTGATTCGGATTCAAAACTTCGGACAACTCATTGGTGTTTTAGATACGATCCAAACCGAAGACAAAGGGAAATTGATCCTAGAACAAAAAGTAAAAAACAAAAAATATAAGTTCTTAATCGACTTGGTTCAATCCTCTAATCCTTCCGAGTGACAATATCAATTTTTTGATATCCATTTGTTTTTAATACGTCAGTGGCAAAAACAAAAGATTCAAATTGTGCCCGTTTATCTACTTCCAGAACAACACGAGAAGCACCATCCTCATTTTTTGGAATCAATTGAGACAAAGATTCTTTTGAAGTTTCCTTTCCATCAAAATAAATAACACCCAAATGATTGATTACAATTTTAAATTTGGGTGTTTCCTCTCCAATTGATTCTGTTTTAGATTTGGGTAAGTCGAGTTGTAAAGCGGAAGTAGTCTCAGTGAATCGAACTGCCAACATTAAAAAAATAAGCAATATAAATAAAACATCAATCAAACTACTGATATCAATCAGTGCATTCGGACTTGATTTACGGAGTTTCATTTTTTTGAAAAATCCTTTACCAAAAGTTCCGAAATGTATCGGATTTTGTTTTCTGCAAATCTGTGGAAATAAAGTGAAGGAATCGCTACAAGAAGGCCTGCAATTGTTGTATTGAGTGCATCCTTGATTCCTCCGGCTAACACTTCCAAGCTGACCTTCCCTTGTGATTCCATAGCCCCAAAAGCGGAATTAATTCCAATCACCGTACCAAGTAATCCAAGAAGCATGGAAAGAGAGGCAATCGTTGGCAACCAATGGATGGTTCTTTCCAAAGGAGAAAAGAATAATTCTAGTTCTTCGTCAGTTGGTTCTTGGGGAAAAAGTAAAACACGAAAATCAGAATTTTCTAGTTTTCGAAGTCCCAAGACAATTCGAAAGAAAAAATAGAAGGAAGTCAGTGAAAAACAAAAAAGAAGAATAAAAATCAAAATTGCGGGAATTGAAAATGTCCAATTCATGGATGTATCGACCTCTATGAACCAATACCAACTCCCATCCCAAGAAAAGAAACCGGAATATGTAAGAACCAATTTTGATGGAATCGCGAAGGCCTATGATCGGTTCAATGATTGGAATAGCTTTTTTCTCCACAGGATTTGGAAAGATTGGGTGGTGAGAGAGGCTCGGAAAAGCGTACCTTCTGCCAAATCAGCCCTCGATCTTTGTTGTGGGACAGGAGACATTACCCTTAGGCTTTCTAAGGACCCAAACCTAAACCGAGTGGTAGGCCTTGATTTTTCAGAGAAAATGTTGTCCTTTGCCATCCGTAAGATTCCCAATAACCCCAAAGTCGAACTCCTCATCGGCGATGCGATGAATCTAAAACAGTTTGCCGACGGGAGTTTTGATATTGTGACCATGGGATTTGGCCTTCGCAATGTGTCTGACTTACGAAAATGTCTTTTGGAAATCAAACGAGTCTTAAAGAAAGATGGAGTTTTTGTGAATTTGGATGTGGGACGAGTGAGACCAAAATTCTTAAAATTCTTTGCTGATTTTTATTTCTTCAAAATGGTTCCCCTTTTCGGGTATTTGCTCTACGGAAAGGAAAATGAGATGTTTGACTACCTTCCCCATTCTTCAAAAACCTATCCCGACCAAGAGACCTTATCAAACATTCTCACAGAACTTGGATTCCGAAATGTAAGGTTTCAGAACTTTGTATTTGGAAATGCGGTGGCCCATGTGGCAACTAACTAACATTAAATAAAAACAAATCAGATTTATGTCTGATTTGTTTGGATAATCGTTCTTTTTTTTGACCGATGCCCGTACATCTCCCCAAAAATCCAATGGATTTCCCTAATTTTTATGAAATCTGCGTTGTCTTTTTAGCGATTTTGTCGTTTAATTCCCTATGCAGGTAGGAAATCCCAACATGAAACGATGGTTCGTTCTTTTCACTATACCTCTTTTGCTATTGGACTGTTCTAATAAAAAGAAAGGTTTATTACTTCTCCCATTTTTAGGTTTAGGAGATGGAAGCACACAACAAGCTTCTACATCTTCAGCCAATACCGGTGATGGCACATTTACAGTGGTTGGATTAGAAACCACTGACCCAAACCAAGTCACTCCTCCCACAGACACTACTGGTGGTTCCACAGACGGTGGGGCTACAACTGGCGACCAAACCACAACAAATCCAGGGACAGGCAGTAATCCAGAGACTCCTGTTGTCACTACCCCAACTCCCGCACCAACGACCGTAAACAATGAAACAACAGTCGTAGTGGTAGACCAAACCAATAACGGTGGGGATTTTAATTTTGAAACCAACGTAACAGTTCCCGTCACCGTAGTAATCGAAAACGAAGCAGGTCCCGTGGCAAACGCACCTGTCACAGTGACTGAAACAACAACTACAGGAGAGCCAAATGTTGTAGGAACCGGAACCACTGATTCCAATGGTTCTGTTACCATTCCTATCAGTGTGCCACCAACTGTGACTACAGTAGAAGTGAGTGTGATCGGGGTGAATCCAACAACTGGAGAAGTAGTTGAAATTACAGGGTCTGCTCCCATCCAACAACCTTCTACAGGTTCTGGATCAGAAGGATCAGGAACCGTTGTCGTAGCTCCAGTAATCAATGTTGATACAACCAACTTCCAACCAGTGAATGGTTGTGTGCAAGCAGTTGACTCTGATTGTGACGGTGTTGCCAATTCTTACGACGAATTCCCAGATGATCCAAGCCTTGCAACAACTGCACGTTCTGGTCGATACACGATTGCTTTCGAAGATATGTATCCTTCTGCAGGAGATGCAGATTTAAATGACCATTCAACTGTATTCAGCACAGAGATGGACAAAACACCAACAAACAAAGTAAAGACGATTCGTGGAACTTACACCCATGTTGCAAAAGGTGCAGGATACAATCATGAATTAAGACTTTCTTTGGATGTCCCAACCAATGCAACAGTACAAGTGAATTATATTGATGGAAGTGGCCAACCATGGAATGGATGTGCTACTGCTTCCAAATACACTGCAAATGCGGTGGGAGATTGTACTGGTGGAACTTTAAATACAGCCCAACTCAAACGAGGAATTCTGATTCTTCCAAGTTCTGACAAAACTTTGTTCGGCAAAAAGAATGCTCCAAGTGCGGGAACTACATTTACCATCAATGATTTTGTTCGTGGTGTTACTGCTCATGTAACAATTACCTTTGAAGAACCAGTGGATTTAAATGCGACGAAAAACCTTGTAGGTGGTCACCTCAACTACTTCCTTGCCATCAACCAAAAGACAGATGGTGTTTTTAGACAAATTTACCGTCCAGGTTATTTCACAGATAGTAAGGGGAAAGATTCCTTTATCGATAAAAATGGTTTCCCTTGGGCCATCATTGTTCCAGGAATCTTCAACCACCCAACAGAAGGGGCCGACATTCGTAAGCCATCAACTTCAGGTTATGTCTTCTTTAATTCTTGGATGAATTCCAAAGGCGTAGCTCATAAAGATTGGTATTTACATGTAGATCAAATCCCAGCACCTAACCGCCCATCATATGTGGTTCGAGTTAGCGATTTTTATGCTGACAATGGATTTTCTGCCTACCTGATCAAAGCAGTACGCAAAAATGCTCTAGAAGTTTCGGCAAGTTTGATTGTCGTGGGAGCTGCCCTCGGGTTCCTCATGAAAAAGCGATTGGAAAAAAAACAAGCAGCTTAACTTAACAGACAATCCTGCCTACAAAAGAAATCCTTCCTTCATTCTATGGGGGAAGGATTTTTTGTTTTATGGCCTCAGTCCTTCGGTTTGCAACCAATGAATATTTCCTTTCTGGAAACTTTGAATCTGACTTAAAATCCCAAAATCCAATCCTCATCGATCCCCTTTGGAAAGGAACCAAACTAGAAGCACCCTTACACCATTTCCCCCTTCCCATTTTGGATTCACCAAATTCATTTTGTATTCTCACCTCAGGGTCTACTGGGCTTCCCAAAATGGTTTGGAAAAAATGGGAAGAAATTGAAAACGAAATCTCGTATTGGACAAAGTTACCGGAAATCCAAACATTATATACCAAAGCAGACAGAGTGCAAGTGCAGGTCCCACTCTGCCATTTGTATGGGCTACTTTGGGGATTTTTAATCCCCAAACGATTAGGGGTTTTGGTCGAAGGGAATCCAAATCCAAAAGGGGGAGATTTATGGATCACTTCAGCCCCACAACTGCAGAAGGCTTTCCTTTCTGAGAAAAAACTTCCTCTTCATGCAATCGTTTCAGGAATGAAATTCCCAGTGCCACTCGCTCGTTCCCTAAGGGATCTAGGCGGGATCTCAGTCACAGAAATCTATGGAGCAACAGAGACTGGGGCCATTGGGTTTCGAGACCCACTACGACAAAACAGATTCCAAATTCTACCTGGGATCGAGACAAAATATAAATCCGAAGAAGGTATGACAGAAACAGAATTACAAATGAAAAGTCCCTTTTTATCCCATACATCCTTTCTTTTGAAAGAGGAAGGTTGGGAAGAACAAACGATCCCACCTAGCGAATATTACTCGACCAATGATTTAGGAAACTTCTCCGAATTAGGATGGTTCCTTTTAGGTAGAAAAGATCGAATCATCAAACACAACGGAAAACGAGTTTCTTTGGACCAGATTGAATCGGAAATTTTGGGCTTAGGAATGGAAGGAGAATTTATTTCTGTCCCGATTGCGGATGAATTAGGAGAAATCATTGGTCTATTCTCTTCATCGAACTTATCGGATGTGGAAATATTACGAATTTTACAAAAAGAATTACCAGCAAGCCATATCCCTCGTGTGATTTTAAATAATCCAGAGATCCCAAAATTACCCAATGGAAAACCGGATTATTTATCCATCACCAAACTTTGCACCGACGAATACCGATCCAAACAAAATCAAAAGAAGAATACAACAAACTGAAGAAATTTTCTGTATTTTTTCATTTTTTCTTTTTTGGATGGAAAAGAAAATGTAGACCGATCGTTCTATACTTTAAATTCTTGTGTTTATGAGACACAGAGAAATTCTTTTAGAATACAAAGTTCATCCTTTATGGCAGTTTTTAGAACAGACTTATGGTTTTGAACAAGCATTTCGAATGTTTAAACCGTATGAAGGTGCCAACATTCTACCCAGGCTCGTAGATAAAAATACAATGGTAGTGTCTATGCCTCTTATTCTATCAAACACGAATTATGTGGGGACACACTTTGGAGGATCGTTATATTCCATGTGTGATCCGTTCTTTATGTTTTTATTAATGATGAATCTTGGAAAAAATTATATGGTTTGGGACAAAGGGGCAAAAATTGATTTTGTAAAACCTGGAGAAGGTACGGTCACCGCAACCTTCCATATTCCAAATAACGAATTTGAAGATTTAAAAGAACTTTTGAAAAAAGAGAAAAAAACCATTCGAACCTATGAAACAGAAGTTGTTGGCGAAGATGGTAAAACCGTCGCCAAAATCACTAAGGATTTATATATCCGAAGATTGGTTTAAGTTTTAAAACTGGATTCGATTGTTTCCGTCAAAACTGGATCGGGGCAATCGAAATTCCAATCGGGACCTTGACTTCAGGCGGATAAAGGATGCACCTTTAGGACATTCTCCTGACCAAGTATATCCTTGGTTGGTTTCAGAAAATAACTCTTGTTTAATGATGACTCTGTCTGAATTCAAAAATAGAATTTCGACTACTAAACTTTTACTTTTTGTTTCTAAAACAATCCTTCCCGCTCGTGAAGGACCAAATTCGGACAGTTTCCATTCCCAAACTTTCCCATGAAATTCATATTCATAGTTAGGCGATCTAGGAGGGATTGTTACAGCTGATTGGTATTCTCCTAATTGGGTTTTCCGAAATTCTGATCCAATTCCCAAATCCCAAAATTTCCCTGAATAAAACAGTGCGTAATTGAGTGGAAGGCCCACAGAAAGGATTAATAACAAAGGAGAAAACCAAATCGTTTTTCTAAGTTTGTCAAAAGATGGAGAAAATCCAGATCCTTTTTCACCTAGTAGGATTAAGTAAAAAAAGAGAAACGCCCCATCCGAGTTCTGGATTTGTACACCGAAAAATAGCGGTATGATTAGTAACAAACTTTGTTTCCATAACCCGCGTTCCCATAAAAAAATACCTATATAAAACAAAAAAACAAAGGTTCCAAGAATCCCTAAATCATGGATAAGCCATAAATAAAAGCTAGGTGGGAAATCGATCATCCCATTGGAAGTTTTGGTTCCAACCCGTAGAGGATCAAGCAAACCAAGTGGAAAAGAACCAATTCCATTCCCCAACCACAGATTGTTTTTTATTCCTTCCGTACAAATGGTAAGAAGTTCTGCACGAACTAAATCCATTCGTTTTAAAGCCAAATAAGGTTCCGTTTTCCAAACCGAAATGGCCTCCATAGAACGTTTAGATAATTCCACCAAATCCCAATCTTTTTTTAGAAAACTTAATCCATATAGAATAAGGAAAAAAAACAAAGGAAGAAGAAAGTAAGAACTAATCCTTATGATTCTTTTTTTTGTGATAGAAACGATCCACAAATCAGTTGTTAAGTGAATAACACCAACAGCATTACAAATAATCCATATCACCCAAAACGCTTTTCCTTGTCTCAGACCAAGCCAAGTCACAAAAAGAAAAGATAAAATGGCAAGGACCAAACTAAATCTTTCTTTAGATTGTCTCCAAATGCTGATTAGTTTGGAAATCCATAGAAGAGATAGAATAGGAAGGATCCAAGAAGCTGATCCAGAGTCTTGCAAAAGTCCAGTTGTACGGCCAACTTTTACACTTTCTAGAGTTCCTTCTGAGAAAAACTCCAAACTCCAAACGGATTGGATACACATAACCAGTAAGTTGATACCAAGGCCTAAAAAAATTCCAAAACGCAATTGTTCCGACAAACTATCCTTAGATGGTGTTGGCATAGATCTTTCTTCCGAAAATAGATACAAAACCACAAAGGCAGTAGGAATTAAAATTTTACAAGAGAGCCCCATTGCTTCCCGAGAGGAAAGAGAAGGAAAATACAAATACTCTTGGACCCCAAGTCCAGAAACCAAACCCAATCCCTGGTATTGGAAAAAACAAAGTAAAACAAGAAAAAACAAAAAAATAATAAATCCAAAGTAAGTAGAATACCAAATGGGTAGAATGGATTTCCCCGTTGGATTTCGAATCATCCAGTCAGTAAGAATCTGCTCGGATTGTTTGGGGAGAGCGGTTTCGTTTCTGCCTAGGAGGACAAGGATGACCTCTCTCGTCCAAATCCCAAGAATGGAGCCAAGAAACAAACCAACTAGTTGGTAGGAACCCACCATGGGTAGTCCTGACAAATAAGGCAGTCGCAAGAAAGTAAACACTCCAAGCGCCGTGAAAATTCGGCCCCATTTCCGCTGGTACATTTGGGGAAAAAAACCAAAGGAAAATTGCAATAAAAAGGATGGAAAAAAATGAACGGTGGGAACCGGTTCCACATAACGATGAAGGCTCCAAAGGGAGTACGTTAAAATGGAAAAAAAGAAAAGATCAAAGAATGGTAAGGTGCGCAGCCGGTTTGGAAAACTCACGATAGAAAGAGTTTAGAGAAAGGCACGGCAAAGCAAATGTAAATTTATAAGTTGAGGGAGAATTCGGAAGAGTCTTTTTCTGGAAAAAGGACAAAGGGATTTCTCTTAATCGAGAGAATCCACATCCATTCCGGTGACTGGGTAAGCAGATAAAGAATCCATACGGTATCCACCAGCACGGTTACGGCTTTTCGCCATTTGTTCTGCAAATTCCACAGTAAATCTTGTCCACGGGATGGCCTTGAGTCTTGCGAGAGGAATTTTTTTCTTAGTTCCCTCACAGATCCCGTAGGTTCCGTTTTCAATCTTTTCTAAAGCAAGTTCGATCTCACGTAGAGTTTCAATTTCGTTTTCAGTCAAAACAGAAGTTAAGGCTTCTGAATTGAGTTCGGATGCGATGTCCGCAATATCACCCATCTCCTTCAACCCAGATGGAGAACTAGTGTCTTCCCATTGGTTGAGTTTGACGAGGAGGGACTCTTTTTTCTCTTGGAGGAGCTCACGCACCTCTTCAATGAACTTTTTGTCCACTCCTTTCTCGGATGAAGATTTTGCAGCTGGTTTCGGCATCTTATTCCTTAGACTTTGGATTCCTTGTGATCTGTATGGGATTTGCAAAATTTGCAATATTTTTTAGTCACAAGTTTTTCCGACTTTGTCTTCTTATTTTTAGTCTGGAAGTAATTTGACCGCCCAGGGATCGCACATGGGACACAGGTTAGTTTTATGATTTCTCTCATAATTTATGCCATGACGTACCGACCCCATATATAGTCAATCGACAATAGCGGGTTTTTTCGGTTCCTTTCTGAAATAGGTCGCAAACAAACTCCCCAAGAGCGAATGAGTCAAACTCGATAAAGCACTAGGAATTGCGGTGTTCGGATCGAGAAAATGTGTCCTTGCAAGGACTGCCCCGAGCCCTGAATTCTGCATCCCTACTTCAATCGAAATGGTTTTTGCCGTTTTTACATTCTTCGTCAAATACCAGCTAAAAATCCCACCAAATCCAAACCCACCTAGGTGCAAAAGGATGACCGCAAAAAAGATTCGGAAGTCCGACTTTAGGATGGTCTCTTTTCCACTGGCAATGATCGAAGCCACAATCATCGCGATCAACAGTACAGAAAGTACGGGAAAGAAATCTTGAATCTCCTTTGTGAGTTTTGGGAACATTGATTTTAAAAATAATCCTAAACCAACAGGAACCAAAATTACTTGGAAGGTTGTGAGCACAAGGCCCCACCTATCAATTTCCAATCGACTGCCAATGAGAATGGAAATTAGAAAGGGAGTCATGAGGATTCCAAGGATGGTAGATACAGAAGTTAAAGTAACACTTAAAGGGACATCCGCTTTGGACAAAAATGTGATCACGTTGGATGCAGTTCCACCAGGGCAACAAGACACAAGGATGAGTCCCACGGCGAAGGCTTCTGGCAATTGAAATAAATACCCGAGTGAATACCCAAGGATGGGCATAATCGTATATTGCAGTATAGTTCCAATGAGAATGGGTTTTGGTTGTCTTAAGATCCGAATAAAATCTTCTGCTTCTAGTGTGAGTCCCATCCCAAGCATAATCGCACCAAGACTATACGTAATCCAAGGGCCTTTGAACCAAATGATTTTTTCAGGGAATACAAATCCAATGGCGGATATGAAAAGAAGCACAACCGGAAAAGCAGTCACAATCAGTTTAGAAATTTTAGTAACCATATGAGAATTGAATTTACTCGTTCACCTAACTTTGACTAAGATAATCTTTTAATGCTTCTTTCACACGGGTCACATGTTCTTCTTCGATGGCAATATGTGGGGCCATTCGGAGTCGTCCCAGCCGCACCGCTGTTGTGATTTTTCTTTGTTTTAAAAAAGCCTGGATAGCCTCCGGTTGGAACTTGGAAGGATCTTTATGACCAGTGATGGCAAGGATACCTGTTTTGACACTGGGGAATGCATCAGATTCTAAAGTAAAACCCAGATCGTGAAGTGCGTCTTTCAACATCCCTGCTACTTCATAAATTCGTTCTCTTACTCTTGAAAACCCAAGAGTTGATAACATCTTTAATGACGCATAAAAATAAATCCAATCATTGAAATTAATAGTACTTTGTTCAAATTGGTCGGCAGCTGGTTTCCATTCATTACGATAAGGGAAATAATTGGAATCGTTGACCACACTGGCTTGGCCTTTGAAGATCAACTGAAAACCTTTGGATTCTTCTTTGGATAAATACACAACGCCCAAACCTAAAGGACCAAGTAACCACTTCCAGGCAGCGAAAGCACAGAAGGCTACCTTAATCTTTCCAAAATCCAAAGGGATATGGCCTACTGCTTGGCTTCCGTCAATCACTAGTTTTGTGGAATGAGTTTCACAAAGTTTGGAAACGGCTTCCATATCAAAAGCCACTCCCGTACACCAATGAACAGGTGATAGGCTAAGGATATTCACATCCCCTTTTTCTAATTCGTTTTTGAGGTTGGTTAAAAATTCATCAGGAGTTTTCCCTACAGGAATAAAATCCAAACCAATACCCTTTTCTTTCCAATGTTCCCAAGGATACACATTGCTTGGATATTCGTTTTCTAAAACAAGGATCCGTTTTCCTTTCGGGATTTGGATGCTATGAGAATAGAGATTCATCCCCTCACTTGTGTTATGCACAATCCCAATCTCAGATGGATCACAAGAAAGAATTTCTGCAATGTATCCTCGGATGGTAGATTTGATGACTGGTTCTGCAAAACTAGGGGCAAAAATCCCAAACTTTGCATATTCCTGGAAATAGAGATTCATCATTTGGATGGCATAGGTCGAAACGGGTGTCGTCCCACAATAATTCAACCAAACGGAGTCATTCTGTACGGGGAAATACTGGGAGATCCCTTTCCAATTTTCGAAAGAGGGAAACGAAGGAATTTCGGAGTGATTAAGAGACATTCAAAAATAGAAATATCTGAAGCGACAGAAGAGAAAAGTAAAAAAAAATGGGACCGTGCTCTCTTCTCGAATTTACCTCTCTCGTTCGGCTTTTAGCCACAATATCGCCCTCTTTCGCAAACTGATTGGTCCTAAAACGAAGTTTACGGCCATCATCAAATCCAATGCTTATGGGCACGGGCTTCTTGCCACGGCTTCCATCGCCCTTGATGCCGGTGCCGACTACTTGGGTGTCAACTCTTTGGAAGAAGCCTTATCCATCCGACGTGTATTCACGAAAGCGACCATCCTCATTATGGGAAGTATTCCCGATCTGAAAGAAAGAAAGGAATCACTGGCAGATGAAAATTTTTGGGTGATGGTCTCGCGGATCGAAGAAATGGAAATTCTCGCCAAACTTTCACCGACCCCAAAAATCCATTTAAAAGTTGATACCGGGATGTCAAGACTTGGAATTCCCGTAAGCGATGCCGATGCCCTAGCTAAAGAAATCTTTGAAAAAAAACTCCCTCTTTCAGGGATAGCCACTCACTTTGCGAGCACGGAAGATTTTACAGAACATAGTTATTCCATGTTGCAATTGGGTAAGTTCCAAGATGCGATAGACACTTTCGCTAAACACGGGTTTATCGATCTCATTTGCCACTGTGCTTCTTCTGCCTCTGCTATGTTATTTTCGGAAGCAAGAATGGATTTGGTTCGTGTGGGGATTTCTCTTTACGGACTTTGGCCAAGTTTAGAAACAAAACTTTCTTTATCTCTTATGAAAAAAGATGTGGGGATGTTAAAACCAGCCCTCAGTTGGAAAACACAAATCCAACACATCCAGAATCTAAACCAAGGAACATTTATCGGGTATGGGTCCACATATAAAACCACACATGATACAAAATTGGCAGTTGTTCCCGTCGGATACTATGAGGGACTAGATAGAAAACTTTCCAACAATGGATATATGCTCGTTCGTGGAGAAAGGGCAAAAATTTTGGGTCGGATTTGTATGAATATGACTATGCTTGATATCACTCATATCCCGGATGCAAAACTAGGGGATGATGTGGTGATTCTCGGGAAATCGGGAAACGAAACCATATCAGCAGATGACCACGCGGCTTGGACAGGTACAATTAATTATGAAGTGGTCACAAGAATTTTGGGATCATTCCCTCGCATCATTGAAGACTAGAGGACGATATGTCAGAAAGACAAATTTATAATTGGAAAAATCATAGACTCACTTATGTGAAACACAAGTCTCTTAATCCCAAAGCAAAAGAAACCATCGTCCTCATTGGTGGTTGGTGTTCTGCAGCTGGGTATTGGGGTCTTAATATTCCCTTTTTTCGTCAATTTGGAGACGTCATTGAACTAGACTTAGTTGGTCATTACCCTGCAGAAATTTTTGATCAAAAAAAAGGACTTACCCTCCAAGACTTTTTAGAAACACAAGCCCAAGGGATTTGGGCCTCTGCTGGAGAAAAAGACATCACTCTTGTTGGCCATTCAACCGGTGGGATGGCAGTGCTCGCCATTGCTTCTTTATTCCCGCAGCGAATCAAACAAGTCATTTCGATTGCACCTTTTGTCCACGGACCAGTACCCGGGATTTTAAAAATCGGTGTGATGGGGCTTCGTGCGAACTTAGGTAGTTTTTTTGACTTTGGATTCAAAATTGGAAAGGCACTCCCCAAAGCCTTACAAATTGGATTTTCCTATGGAGTGTATGATTCTTCTGCTTTCCATGCCCGTGAAGACATCAAACAATTCCTCAAAGACTATAACCCACAGTTTGAATGCCTGAACCCAAGACAAATCCTAATGATTCTGGAGATGTTAGATAGAACTGATATCCGTCCCATAGTGTTTGGAAACCAAGTGCCTACGCTCATCATGCGGGGAGAAGAAGATCCGATCATCCCAGGAAAAGACGTGATGGAACTAGAAAGAACCACTCCACATGTCAAAGCGGTATTGTTTTCCGAATGCGGACATTTTGTACACATGGAAAAACAAAAGGCAGCTGAAAAAGTAATGAAAGACTTTCTTTTGATGAAAAAGGCTTCCGCAACCAAAAGATCATTTTTTTAATCATTCCAAAGTCCAATGTGGACAAAGCCATGATATAAAAAAACTCTCTCGGCTTAGAACAGACGGTGGTTTAGGCTAGGAAGTTGGTTTCGAATTTCGCTTAACTTTTGTAAGTCGATCTCTGCAATGGCAAAACCTTCCGTATTGTGAATCTCATCTAAAATTTCTCCCCAAGGAGAAATGATGAGAGAATGGCCAAAGGTTTTTCGTTTTCCGTGGGGATCGTGAACTCCTGTCTGACCTGGTGCAAGTACATACATAAAATTCTCAATGGCGCGAGCACGAAGGAGCACATGCCAATGGGCTTCTCCCGTAGGAACAGTAAAAGCTGCGGGCAGAAAACAAAGTTCTACTCCTTTTGCGGACAAAGCACGAAAGAGTTCTGGAAAACGAATGTCGTAACAAATGGCGGAAGAAATTTTACCATACTCGGTTTGGATGACATCGGGAACCTTTCCCCCACTTTCAGTGGAATTCGATTCGCTATAATTGAATCCATCTCCGACAACCGCATTAAAAAGATGGGCTTTATGATAACGAAAGACCTCTTTCCCTTCAGGATTTGTGATGACAGCGGTATTGTAGACCTTTCCAGTTGGTGCCTTAGTCGGAAAACCTCCTCCGAGTAGAAAGATTCCAAGGTCTTTAGAGGTTTCTTGTAAAAAAACATTTGTTTCTTCTTCGATTTGACCAAGAAGATTTTTTTTCTCCTCTTCACTTCCCATAAAAGAAAAATTTTCAGGAAGACCAATGACCTTGGCACCGGCAGAAGCCGCTTCTTCCACAAGTTGCCTACACTTAGTTAGGTTATTTGAGACTCTTGCTGTACTTGTGACTTGCACTGCGGCGGCTTTAAATTTCATTATCATAAATGAGGACTTTTATGAACCACCATTCTGAAAAAATCAATCATATCTTGGAAGCACTTCCCTATTTGATCAAATATTCTGGGAAAACCATTGTCATCAAATATGGCGGAGCAGCCATGGTGGAAGAAGAATTAAAGGCATCTTTTGCAGAAGATATTGTACTCCTCAAATATTTAGGGATCAATCCTGTTGTGGTTCATGGTGGTGGACCAGAAATCAACGCTCTTATCAAATCACTCAATTTAAACACTCAGTTCATTCGGGGACATCGGGTGACTGATGAAGCCACAATGGAAGTGGTGGAAATGGTTCTCACTGGAAAAGTGAACAAACAAATTGTATCTCTCATCCAAGAAAAAGGCGGAAAACCAGTTGGTCTCTCTGGGAAAGACGGAGGGCTTGCGATTGCTGAAAAATACCTAATGGAAGTGGAAGGGGAAGATAGTAAGGTTCAAAAAGTAGATTTGGGCCTAGTTGGTGAAGTAACAGAAGTTGATCCCAATATTTTACTCACCTTACAACGTGAAGGTTTTATTCCAATCATCTCTCCTGTTGCAATGTCCAAAGAAGGTCAGACCTTGAATATCAATGCAGACACAATGGCTGGTGCAATAGCGGAAGCACTCCATGCGGACAAACTCATTTTGCTTACTGACACACCAGGCATCCTCATTGATGGGCAATTGGTAACGGGTCTCAAAAAAGCAGACATCCATGGGCATATAAAAACTGGACAGATCTCTGGCGGCATGATACCAAAAGTAGAGTGTTGTTTGCGAGCCATTGACTCTGGAGTCAAAAGAGCCCACATCATTGACGGTCGAGTTGCTCATTCCGTCTTAATTGAAATTTTAACCAACCAAGGGATTGGAAGTTTGATCGAACAAGGATAGATTCGGATGCCTACTAAACTACTGACATTAAGTCTGATTTCAGACATTACCAGCCGCATCAATTCTCAAGAAGATTTGGATACACTTCTCGGAGAGATAATGGGGATCACTCGTGATGTTCTCCAAACAGAAGGTTCTTCCCTACTCCTTTATGATAAAGAAAATGACCAGTTGGTTTTTAATACAACCAGCGGTTTAAAAGAAGAATCCCTTGCCCACCTAACAGTTCCTAGAGGGAAAGGGATTGCAGGGATGGTACTCGAAACACTCAAACCAGAGATTGTAAACGATGCTGCCAACGATCCAAGGATTTTTAAGGCGATTGATCAAAAAGTAGGTTATGTGACAAGAAACCTTCTTTGTGTTCCCATGGTTGCCCAAGGGGAAGTACAAGGTGTACTCGAAGCAGTCAACTCCCTTGACAATCGTGATTTCAATCACACTGATATTAAAATTTTAAAGTATCTTTCTAACTTAGCAGCAATAGCCGTCAAAAATCGCCTTCTGATTGATAGCCTCAATTTACGTGCAAACGAACTGAATGGTTTATTCCAAATATCCCAAGCCCTTGCCAATATCCAAAGTTCTGACGAATTTATGGACCTTGCAGTGAAAACCATTTCGGAAGTTTTGCAAGTCGATAGGGTTTGCCTCAACTTCGAAAAAATCGAAAAAAAAGGACTACCTCGTTCTAAATCCAAAGGGTTTTCCGATCAAATCCATGATGAAGATGTAGAGACCTTATTATTTGCTGATAAAGCCGATTGGATGTTCAAAGGGTATAAAATCATTACTGCAAACTCACCACAAGGAATCCAACTCACTCACAAAGGTTTATTCCAACATAGTATGATCCTATTCCCTATCTTAAAAAATAAAGAATGGTTAGGTTCTCTTGTTGTTTCCGATAAAACATCTCGCACCAGGTTCGATGAGATGGACATTCGAATTTTAAGAACTCTTACCAACCAGGTTGGGGAAGCATATACTGCCTTACAAGTTAAGATACAAAGTGAACGTTTGAAAAACATTGATCGTGATATGCAAGTAGCGGCAATGATCCAAAAACATTCCCTGCCCATCATCCCAAAACAATATTCATTACTTGAATTTGATACCTACTATCAAGCATCCAGGGAAATTGGTGGAGACTTTTATGATATGGTTGTTCATGGGAAAGACGAAGTTTCTGTAATCATTGCAGACGTGTCTGGGAAAGGAACACCGGCTGCACTATTTATGGAATTTTCCAAAACGGTTTTACAACAAGAAGTTTCAAAAACAACTTCCACAAGTGAAGCTCTCTTCAATGCCAATCAAATCTTACAAGATAAATCTGGTTTTCTGATGTTTGTCACAGCAATGCTTGTGCGAATCAATATGACAAAAAAAGAATTAACTTATTCTTCTGCAGGTCATAATTTACAAATCATCTATCGCAAAAAACACCATAAAATCCAACACCTTTCAGGCAAAGGACAACCAATGGGTATTGGAAATTGTGAGTTTTCTGAACATACAGTAAGTTATTTACCCGGTGATTTGTTGGTATTGTATACCGATGGTGTGACAGAAGCAATGAACATGAAAGAAGAACTTTTTTCAGAAGAACGACTAGAATCTGTAATCTTATCTCATATCAACGATCCCCCAGAAGTGATCAGGCAGGCGATTTTACAAAAAGTCAGTGAATTTGTGGGAGAAGCAGAGCCACACGATGACCTTTCTCTCTTTATTATTCGTCTAAACTAATAATAAAGGAGTTTTTATGAAACGCATTTTATATGCAATGGCAGTGACCTTACGACTGGATAAACTGCACAAAGCCATGTTAGATGCTGTTATCGAAACACGTGTCAAAAACGCGTTACAAACATCTGACAAACTTCGAAAAGAACAAGATCGTTTGCGAGAAAAAGAATTCCGCAAACAAATGGAAGACTTACAAAACAACCACAACAGTAGTTTTGAAAATTATAAACTAGAAACAGAAAATTTAATTCGAATCTTCAAAAACCAAATCCTCGTAGAAAAAAAAGAAGTTCTCAAAGAACGCGAAATCGTAAAAGAAATGCAACGCCAGGCCATGATTCGCGAAAACAGATTCCAACATTATATTTTACGATTCAAAGAAATTTTATTTGTAAACAAAAAGGTAGTAGAATCCATCCAAAGTCTGGTCAAAGTAGAATCCAACATCGAAGATCTGTTATACGAAATTGACAACTATGATGAAAGTAAGTTTATCAAAAAACCAGAAATGATCCTCGACACGGAATTCTTAAAAGAGCTCCATAAAAAAGAAGAAGAGATCCGAGACAATATCCTCAAGTTTCAAAAAAAAGTAGAGAATAGCTGATCATAAAGATCAGCCTTTCGCCTTCATTGAATTCGGTTGCCCCGTCGATGCGAGAAGCGCCCGCCACAAAGTACTTCTTTCAGGACGTAATACTTTTCTCTCGGCAATGGCAAGAGAGATTGGCATGACCGTAAACACATTGTTCCAAATCCCCACCACACACCCTGTCCTACCTGCAAAGGCTGCATGGACTGCATTTTGAGCAAGGAAACCACAGAACACAGAGTCTTCTGCATTGGCAGGAACAGATCGAATGATATAACTGGGATCAATATATTTTAAATTGAGATTCACACCTTCTTTTTTAAAATACTCGGTAATTTTATCTTTGATAAAAATTCCAATATCCGCCAACTTCTTGTTACCTGATAGATCCTTTTCTCCTTTGTCCTCAAAGAATTTTTGGCCCGCCCCTTCGGCCAAAATCACAACTGCATGACCTCGTTTTTGCACCCGTTCTTTCAGAACGGTAAGAAAGGCTCCCTCTCCTTCTAAATCAAAATCAAGTTCTGGAATGAGGACAAAGTTTACATTTTTAGAAGCAAGGGCTGAATTGACGGCGATAAATCCAGAGTGACGACCCATGAGTTTCACAAGACCAATCCCATTGGGTGCACCCTTCGCCTCTTCATGAGCACAATTCACAGCCTCTACCGCCTTACTAAAAGCAGTCGAAAATCCAAAAGTCTTTTGGACATAGTTAATATCGTTATCGATGGTTTTGGGAATCCCCACGATGGCGATGTCTTCCTTTCGTTTGCGCACTTCCTCTTGGATGGCTTGGGCACCACGAAGAGTTCCGTCCCCACCAATACAAAATAACATCTTCACTCCGTAGAGAAACAACGTGTCCACCATATCACCAATATTTTGGTTTCCGCGAGAAGATCCCAAAATGGAACCACCGAAGTTCATAATATGGGCCACTTTGTCTGGAGTGAGTTCCACCGGTCTATGCCCAAATTTTTTCACAAGACCTTCATAACCAAAAGGAAAACCTAAAATACGGGGCACTTTGTACCGGTAATGCAGTTCCATCACAAGAGCACGAATGACATCGTTGATCCCAGGGCAAAGTCCACCGCAAGTCACAATCCCCGCTGTGACTTCTTCCGGGCGAAAGTAAATTTTCTCTTTGGGACCGGCTTGTTCAAAAAATACAGGACTTGTTTCTACGGTTTTTTTAGCGTCCTCTGGGCCTGAAAATATCGTTTGGAATAGAACGACGGAGTTGTCTTCCGTCCAGTAGTCATACCCTGCTGGGTTTGGAATGGTGCAGGGACCAAATTGTTCAACCTTGGTATCATTTTCATTCATTGATAAAACTTATAACAAAAAAAGAGAGAGAGGAAAGCAAATTTCATTGCCAAACTAAGGAAAAGCAGGCATAAATGCTTTTAGATGCTTAAAAAGATAGTACTACCAACCATTCTCGTTAGTATGACGAGCTTTACTATTTTTGCACAAGGCCTACCTTTCTTTTCTAGTTATTCTTTTTCCGATCCAAGAGCTGCTTTGTTCCAAGTGGGAGGGTCACGTAACGGTAATTTGGCGATTCTTATCCCTTTTCGTTTCCCTAAAGAATTGGAACTCGGTTTTGATGGAAAACTTCCCAAATCAGATGATCCCATGGCTGGGATCCAAATTTTTTCATCCGTTATCCCTTTTTCCACAATCAATCCTTACCGCAATCCAGAAGGGAACTTTGATGTCAGACCAGAGAGAATGAACTCTGCTCTCCTTTCTTACCAACCCAATGTCACTTATGTGTATTACCGCAATGGATTTACTTTTGATTTAGGGCTCAGTATGGGAATGTCGATGAACCAAGGAGCTTCTGGATATGTAGACGTTGCTGAGTCAAAGGTTAGAATCAAATATAGACTCAATCGGAATTTGTTTTCATTTATCAAAAACTCTCGTTGGGAACTTTTTCTACAACTTTCTGAACTCCACCGTTTTGATAACGATATCAACAGTCGTCTCAATACATCCATCCGTGCCCAAGAACCTTCGAGAACTAATTTCGTAGGAAGACAAGTTTACATTACACCAGGGATTAGTATTTCCAATAGTAACTTAACCTTTGAAGGTATGGTGCGAGTTCCCATCAACGCAAGGGAAGCAGGTCGCACTTTGGATGAACTTTGGGCTCCAGAAATCCAAGGGAACTTAGGTCTCAAATACTATATGCCGGTGGCACCATCTTCACACTCTAACACTAATTAGTTCTTGGCCAACTTCCATTCCAAGGAAGCCAAACTAACGACCACTATCATTTCCAAAACAAAATAAATTTCACATAAAAGAGTTGTTTGTTCCAAATTCCAAACTAGATAAAACATCGTGAAGGCACAGTATAAAAAATTTGCGCTGGCAATCACACGTAAATAAAATTTCCATTGAAAAGGATTTAAAAAATAACATAACAAAGAATAAACGGAATAGATAAAAGGCAAAATCGCAAGAATATAAAGGGTGCTGATTGGCATCCCGAGTAAATCCACAAACAAAGGTAAAACGAGAGACAACAATAGGCAAGAAAGGATGGCTCCCAGACCATCCATTAAAAAAATATATTTGGGATTGTTTTTTAAAAATTGAATTTGGTTTATCATAGGCTTATTCTTCTATCTTCTTCTTTGGGCACATCGAATTTTTTTTACATACCAAAATTTGGACTGATCACCGACCGGGCTCTCCGCTGCAATCTTTCCAATAACATTTTTGTATCAACCACCTTTCTATATAGGAAAGGATTTCCGCTACGATCCCTTGTGCAGGAAAAAATCCTAAAAACCATAATAATTATGATTAAGCTTCATTCCTTTTTCACTTAAATATACCGCTTAAATAAACTTCAAGATTAATTCTAATGGGCATCAAATACGTATTAAAATCATTTTGAGAACAATAACCAATTACTTCTTTTGCAAATTTTACATTCCAATCCATTGTCAGTTGAAAATCCTTTGGAAAATAAGCCCGATTCCTTGATTCCCAATAACTTTGCGATTTTTCGTTAGTCACTGGACTGATTCCAATGTAAACCTCCTTTCCGCGAAGTTTCTCAGTAAAAATATCAATCAATCGTAAATCAAAAAATGGCTGTGTTAAAAATCCATCTGCCCCTGCATCTATTTTCATTTCGATGTAATCAAACTCATCTTTGATCCCACTACGGTATTGGTCAACAGCCGCATAGACTTTTAGAGAACTCATTTCTTTTTTTAATTTTTTGATCAGTTTGGTCGAAGTTGTCTGGTAAACCTTCCTGGACATATCCGTAGGTGGATCTCCCTTGATGACCACTACAGAAGATATATTATGTTTTTGAAGAAATTCAATGATATGATCACAATGATCTAAATCAAAGTCAATTGCTCGTAGGTGAGGAATTACATTTGGAAAAATATTTTGAATCTTTGACGCGGCAACCCAACTTCTAGTTTCAAATCTTAGTAAGTCCGGAATATTAATCCCAGAGATTTGACTAAAATTATTTTTAACATAACTTACTTCACTAAGTAATGTTGGAACATCTCTTGGGATTACCTCTAATAATATTTTATTCATTAATGATCTCTTTACTTAACGAAAACAAAAAATCGAGGCTTCTTTCTTTTGTTTCATTTCTCAGTTTCAAATCGCTGATTAATAAATTTCTCAAATAAACATAAATATTGGACACATCCTGCAAGGCTTGAATGATTGAATGTTTTTCAAAGGAAGGATAAGTTTTTTTTAGATCGGCAAGTTCCTGAGAAGAAAGTATGAACTCGAGTTTTCTAACACCTCTCGGATTTTGATCGTATTTAATATGAAACATAGGCCCTATTACACTAGTGCGTAAAAAAGAAAGAAAATCGATAGCTTCAAACAATTCACCACGTCCAATTTTTGTTCCAGCATAATGGATCCAGACCCAAAATCTATCCTCAACCCATTGAAAATCAAATTTTGGCCATTGCGGTAACGAATTTTTATAAACATCTGGGATTAGATTAGATCTATCATAGATTATCACAGGATTCTCTACTCTGAAATGAAAATCAGCCAAACTAACGAATTTCAAATCAACGTGGAGTAAAGGAGAATCAAACAAACAGATTAGTAACTTTTTTTCACCAACGTGTTCACCTGTAAATGAGCTGAGTAAATTTCCGAGAGAGTTTGCTAGTTGGTTCATTTCTTCGAACATTTGGAAAGAGTTCTCTTCAACAACTAAAACGATATCAAGGTCGGAATACTCATCTAATTCATTTTGTATAAATGAACCAGCCACACAAACAGCAAGGACTTGGGAATCCCCTTGGATTGTATTCACTAAGTGATTTAAAAAGTTGTTAAATTGATTCATCTTAATTTTATACTTTTGCGAATATAAAACATTCTATTATCACACAAATTTAGGTGATTTATGCGAATTTCGTATATTCTCCCTAAGAGATAAAAAAATTTGACTACGGAAGAAACGTATGATTGGGAAGGTAAAATCCAAACAAAAAAAGAATTCTCTTGGGGTTATCCTTTACTCACAAATCGTTTCCAGGACAAATCCACATCCATCTTCGAAATGTTTTCTTTTTTCCTAGAGATCCGAAATTCGTGATTCTTCCAAACAATCATGGTTTCTTCAGTTGGACAACTGGCTTCCCCACAACTCACTTCTAGAATTTCTAACTCGGCTTCTTTGGGAATATTTGTATATTCTTGTAACCAAGTCGCCAGTTTGGAATGGAAGGGGAATCCATCACCAAGCGTCCCTTTGGCGACAGATTTCCAGCCGTGATTATGGTTGTTTTGAATGAAACCCACAGAATCCCCCTTTCTCTTTAGTCTAAAACTTACTCTTTAGGATTTAGACTTACGCGAAGGGTCATAGTTCAGAATTGGTGACAACCAACGTTCCACTTCAGAAATTTCCATTTCTTTGTCTTTCGCATAGTTTACCACTTGGTCTTCATTGATTTTACCGATCGCAAAATAACGAGATTCAGGGTGTGAGAAATAATACCCACTCACACTGCTTGCCGGCCACATCGCACAGGATTCGGTGAGTTGGATGCCTGCATTTTTTTCCACATCAAGGAGTTTCCAAATTTTCTTTTTCTCCGTATGGTCAGGACAAGCAGGGTAACCAGGCGCTGGACGAATTCCACGATACTTTTCGCGAATCATATCTTCTCTCGAAAGATTTTCAGTCCTTCCAAATCCCCATTCTTCTCGCATACGATGGTGCATGTATTCAGCAAAGGCTTCTGCAAATCGGTCAGCCAGTGCCTTAACTAAAATGGCATTGTAATCATCTTGTTTGGCTTCATAGGTTCTTGCCAATTCTTCAATTCCATGACCTGCCGTTACCGCAAAATATCCAATATAGTCATTTTTCTTTTTGTCTTCAGGTGCAATGAAGTCCGCCAAACTATAGTTTGGTTGATTTGTCATTTTGACTGTTTGTTGGCGTAACATCGGGTATGTTCCCAAAGATTTAGTTTTGTCATCATTTTCAAAAATTTCCACCACTTCCCCATGAGAAACAGCAGGGAACATTCCGACAACCGCTCTTGGTTTGAGATTTGGATTCTCCAACATTTCTTTTAAGATGATTTGTGCATCATTAAAAAGGGATGTGGCTTCTTTTCCAATCACTGGATCTTTGAGGATTTGAGGGTATCGACCCTTTAATTCCCAAGCCAAAAAGAAAGGAGACCAGTCAATATAAGAAAGGAGGTCTTGTAAGGTCACATCCTCAATTTTTTGTACTCCCGTAAAACTTGGTTTTGGTGGAGTATAAGAATCCCAGTCCGCTTTAAATTTGTTTTGTATCGCATCCTGAATTGGTAGGATGTTTCTTTCATTCTCTCTGGAATAAAATTCTTCACGAATTTTCGATTGTTCTTCAATGACTTGTTTTGCATAATCCACAGCAGTCTGCGGATTGAGAGCACTGTTCATCACATTCACAACACGAGAAGCATCCATCACATGAAGGACAGGTTTCGAATATTGTTCTGCAATTTTTACAGCCGTATGGGCTGGCGAAGTGGTTGCCCCACCAATCAGAAGTGGAACTTGGAATCCTTGTCGTTCCATCTCTTTGGCAACATAAACCATTTCATCCAGAGAAGGTGTGATGAGACCCGATAGACCAATGGCCGCCACTTTTTCTTTTTTGGCAGTTTCTAAAATTTTCTCACAAGGAACCATCACTCCAAGGTCGATCACCTCATAGTTGTTACATGCAAGCACCACTCCCACAATATTTTTCCCAATATCATGGACATCCCCTTTTACTGTTGCAATCAGGAATTTGGCCTGTGTACTTTCGTCTTTTTGATTTCGTTTTTCTTCTTCCATAAAAGGAAGTAAGTAAGCCACGGCTTTTTTCATTACCCGTGCACTTTTTACTACTTGCGGAAGAAACATCTTTCCGGCACCAAATAGTTCCCCTACCACCTTCATTCCATTCATCAGTGGCCCTTCGATCACTTCGAGAGGTCTAGCAAAACTAGTGCGTGCTTCTTCTGTATCTTGAGTGACAAATTCATCAATCCCTTTTACAAGAGCGTGCGTTAGACGTTCTTCTACAGATCCACTCCTCCAAGCATCGTCTTTCTTTTGGATCTTGGCTTCCCCATGAAAACTTGCCGCAGCCTCAATCATCCGTTCCGTCGCATCAGGACGACGGTTGAGAATGACATCTTCCACAAGTTCCAAAAGATCTTTTGGGATCTGTTCATAAACTTCTAACATCCCTGCATTGACAATGGCCATGTCCATTCCTGCTTGGATGGCATGGTATAAAAATACAGAGTGCATTGCTTCTCTTACCGGGTTATTCCCACGAAAAGAAAATGAAATATTACTGAGTCCACCTGATACTTTCGCACCTGGACAGATTTTTTTTATCTCGCGAGTGGCTTCAATAAAATCCATCGCATAGTTATTATGTTCTTCGATTCCTGTGGCAACGGTTAGAATGTTTGGATCAAAGATAATGTCTGTTGGATCAAAATCTAATTTTTCGACAAGTAAGTCATAAGCACGTTTACATATCCGGACTTTATCATCTTTGGTTGCCGCCTGCCCTTGTTCGTCGAAAGCCATTACAATCGCTGCAGCCCCAAATCTTTGGATGGTGCGAGCATGATCCAAAAATGCCTCCTCTCCTTCTTTCAAAGAGATGGAGTTGACAATGGGTTTTCCTTGGATGCATTTGAGACCCGCCAGTAATACAGACCACTTGGAAGAATCCACCATAAACGGAACCCTTGCAATGTCTGGTTCCCCTGCAATTAAGTTCAAAAACTTAGTCATAGAGGCTTCGCCGTCAAGGAGAGCTTCATCAAAGTTGATATCAATGACGTTGGCACCAGCTTGCACTTGTTGTAAGGCCACTTGCACCGCTTCTTCAAAATTCCCATCTAGGATGAGTTTTTTGAATTTAGGAGATCCGGTGACGTTGTTTCTTTCTCCCACATTGATGAACCCTTGGTCTTTGGTCAGTTTCAAAGGTTCGAGACCTGCAAACGTACTGAGTTTCGGTTGTTCCTTTAAAGGACGTGGAGCGATTGTAGACACTGCTTCTTTCGCTGCTCGGATATGCGCTGGGGTGGTTCCGCAACATCCACCAACAATATTTAAAAACCCTGCTTCGGCAAAGTTTTTCATCCAACTGCCAAACTCTTCTGGAGTTTGGTCATACCCACCAAAAGCGTTGGGAAGACCTGCATTCGGGTAACAAGACACATAACAATCTGCCACTCGTGAAAGTTCTTCGATATAAGGACGCATCTCGCCTGCACCGAGCGCGCAGTTGATTCCCACAGCTAGTGCTTTTGCGTGTTTGATCGAAATATAAAAAGCTTCTCCTGTTTGGCCAGAAAGAGTACGCCCCGAAGCATCGGTAATGGTGACAGAAAGAACAACAGGGATTCGAATCTTTCGTTCTTCAAAAACTTTCTCAATCGCATAAATACATGCTTTTAGATTTAAAGTATCAATATTAGTTTCTGGTAGAAGTAAATCCACACCACCATCGAGAAGTGCCGAAACTTGTTCATAAAAACAATCGACTAACTCATCAAAGGTGACAGCGCGAAATGCAGGATTATTGACATCCGGTGAAAGGGAAGCCGTTTTTACAGTTGGTCCAATCGAACCCGCAATGAACACATCTGTTTTCCCTGTTTTTTCTTTGAATTTGGCTACAGCATTTTTGGCACAAGAAACAGCAGCTAAGTTTAATTCACGAACTGCCGATTCCATTTTGTAGTCCGCTTGGGAGACAATGTTCGAACTAAAGGTATTGGTTTCAATGATATCGGCCCCTGCTTCCAAATATTCCAAGTGGACAGATTCAATGATATCGGGACGAGTGATGGCAAGGACGTCGTTGTTTCCTTTAATGGAACAAGGCCAATCCTTAAAACGATCTCCACGGAAATCGTCCTCCTCCAAAGAATGTCTTTGGATCATAGTACCCATAGCACCATCTAAAACGAGGATTCTCTCGTTTATTAATTTCAAAAGGGATTTTGCAGAAGGATTGGTATATTCAAATTTCATATTATTATATCAGTATATAGGGAAAGGGTGTGTGGCTTAAAAAAAGCCACACACCCAAAAATCATTTATTTACTCGGATCAGAACACTTTGCACCTTTGAGAGGTGGTTTAGTGGTAACAATGACCGGGAATTTGCTTGCTTCTTTTGCATTCACTTCAATCGAAGGTTTGTGTTTTTCCGGGACATCATAGTCAGGAAAAATCGCATCAATCGGACATTCATATTGACAAGCATTACAATCAATACAAGTGTCTGGATCAATGTACAGAGTGTCCGGGGCTTCATGAAAAGCCTCCACCGGGCAAACTGCTGCACAACTAGTGTATTTACAATCAACGCAAATTTCAGTTACAACATAAGCCATGAGAAACTCCATTGCCCTTCTTGAATTTTATCAAAAAGGGCGATTTTTTTAGTATCGGTAGTGGTCTGGTTTGTACGGACCTTCGAGTGGAACACTGATATAATCAGCTTGTTTTTGAGTGAGTTTTGTCAAACGAACACCCAACTGCTCCAAATGTAGTGCTGCCACTTTTTCATCTAAATGTTTTGGAAGGCGGTAAACACCTAACTCATATTTAGTTGTATAAAGTTCGATTTGAGCCAATACTTGGTTTGTGAAAGAACTAGACATTACAAAAGATGGGTGACCAGTTGCACAACCAAGGTTCACTAAACGACCTTCTGCAAGAACGATGATCGATCTTCCATTAGGGAAAGTGTATTTATCAACCTGTGGTTTGATTTCTTTTTTGATGACACCTTTTTCAGAGTTCAAACGAGACATTTGAATTTCTGTATCAAAGTGACCAATGTTACAAAGGATCGCACCGTCTTTCATCGCTTTCATGTGTTCAAGTGAAATGATATCATCATTTCCAGTTGCAGTCACAATGATGTCTGCGTTTTCAATTACATCTTCTACACGAAGAACTTGGTATCCTTCCATAACTGCTTGAAGAGCACAAATTGGATCAATTTCAGTTACAATGACTCGTGCACCAAAGTTACGAAGTGATGCAGCAGAACCTTTTCCAACGTCACCGTATCCACAAACGAGTGCTACTTTACCAGCAAGCATTACGTCTGTTGCACGTTTGATTCCATCAGCAAGTGATTCACGGCAACCGTAAAGGTTGTCAAATTTAGATTTTGTTACAGAGTCATTTACGTTGATTGCAGGGATTTTCAAAGTTCCCGCTTTCAATTTTTTATGAAGTGCAATCACACCTGTAGTTGTTTCTTCAGAAACACCTTTGATGTCTGCAAGAAGTTGCGGGTATTTTTCATGAATGTAATGAGTTAGATCGTGACCGTCGTCAAGGATCATGTTTGGTCCTTTTCCACCGTCAAAAAATAGAGTTTGTTCAATACACCACCAGTATTCTTCTTCTGATTCGCCTTTCCAAGCAAATACAGGAATTCCTGCTTTTGCGATGGCCGCTGCTGCATGGTCTTGTGTTGAAAAAATGTTACAAGAGGACCAACGAATGTCAGCACCTAATGCAGCCAAGGTTTCAATTAAAACCGCTGTTTGAATTGTCATGTGAAGAGATCCGCAAATTCTAGCACCTTTCAGTGGCTTAGTAGTTCCGAATTCTTTACGAAGAGCCATAAGGCCCGGCATTTCTTTTTCTGCCAAAATGATCTCTTCTCTTCCCCATTCTGCAAGAGAGATATCCTTCACTTTAAATGGCAATCTTTCCGATTTTGTTTCAGTTGCTGTGGACATAGTGTCCTCCTTCTTCCTTTGTTGCTTTGATAGTTAAAATTTTAAAACTTGATTCTGTTTGGATCTCATTCATGGACCCGACTCTAAAACCGGCATTCGATAGCCATGACTCAAATAATTCTGGCTCAAATCCAAGCCAAAGATCCGCAAAGTTATCCCTCATAAACTCTACATTGTGTTTTCCTAAATCAACAATACACAAAACCCCACCTGGTTTTAGAACCCTTGCTATCTCTTCCAAAACTGTTGGTGGATGAGAGATATGGTGCATTACCATAGAAGCAACTACCGCATCACAAGAATTATCTGCTAGAGGCAGGTGTTCCATAGGAGTTTGGATGAGGCTAACACTTGGATTTTTTCCGTAATGGGATGATGCGTTCTCAATCATTTTAGAAGAGTTATCCACTCCAATCACATGTTTGGATTTGTTGAGTAAAAAAGGGATGAGTCCCCCCGGACCACAACCCAAATCCAAAATCTTTTCGCAAAGAGGGAGTTCTTGTAAAATCCAAGACCTATAGAGTTTCGGATGCAGAGTCTCTTCTTGTAATTTTTCCCAACTTTCTGCGACCCCATCAAAGAAGGATTTCGATTTCCTTTCTCTATTTTCTAAGATTTGGTGGACCATTCTTTGGTCTCTTTCTCTAGAAGGTAGGTCTTCTTTATATGATAACAATAGTTTGGTGAGTTCTAATGGAAATTTTAACCCGGAATCCTCTTCCGAAAGGAGAAAACTATAAACAAGACTTCCTTCCCTGCGTGAACCAATGAGCCCTGCTTCTGTTAAGATTTTCAAATGGCGAGAGATCCGAGATTGGCCCATCCCAAGAATTTCCACCACCTCATTCACAGAAAAAGCCCCAAAACTGAGGATATGGAGGATTCGAACCCGAGTTTCATCGGAAATGGCTTTGGTTGCAGAAAGCAAGTGGCCAGAAGGCCTAGACTGTGAGATTGTTTCGGTTGCCATATCCAAGATATCTACATATCAAGAAATCTTGATATGTAGATCCCGGCAAGCGAATTTTTAGCCCATCTTTCTCGGAATAGGCTAAAAAAAGGCAAGTGTTAGGAGATTTTAAAGAAATTGATCTTCTTTTTCAAAGTTTCTGCCAAATTGGCAATCCCATTGGAGGTAGCTGTCATTTCTTCCAGTCCTGCGGCTGTCCCTTGGGTCAAATCGTTGATGCTAAAAATGGCCTGGGCCACTTCCCCAATGGCATTTTTTTGTTCTTCCATGGAAAGACGAATGGCCTGGCTGATTTGGTTTACCTTATCGACCTCTTCTCCCACCTTTTGGTTGATGATGAGCTGGTCTCGGGTACTTACCTCGATGGTATCTGTCATTTCGTTAAAAGAACTAACCCCCTGGATGATCCTTTGGATGAGAGAAATCGTTGTTTCGATGTTCTCACGACCATTTTCGATTTCCTTTTCATTGGCTTGGATGAGTTCCCCTATGTCGTTTATGGAAATGGCTGTTTTTTCGGCCAACTTCCCAATTTCATCAGCGACAACGGCAAATCCCCTTCCGTAAACACCAGCTCTCGCAGCTTCAATCGCAGCATTTAACGCAAGTAAGTTGATTTGTTCCGAAATATTATTAATAATCTCAATCACACTTCCAATTTCTTGAGAACTGTTACTGATTTTGGAAATGGAATTCCTCATCGAATCCAATGATGCCTGTCCTGATTTTGCTTCTTCTGAAATCAGTGTCACATCTTTGGAAGCTTTGCCTACTTGCCTACCTGTTGCTTCAATCAAAGTGGATAGTTCTGCCATTTTTAATTTTAAAAAATCAACTTTGCGGAACTGATCCTCAGCCTGTGCATCCACATTTTGAACTGCTGCGGAAATCTCTTCAATGGATGCAGATATTTCTTCCGCAGAGGCAGCTTGTGTTTGTGCATTGGAAGACAACATATTAAGAGAAGCTGACATTTGTTCGGCGGAAGATGCCAAATCTTCTGAAAAAACCTGATTCGATCCCACAACTTCAGAAATCTGCTTTAAAGTGGCATTGAGACCTCGTGCAAGCCTAGCGAACTCATCAGAAGATTCCATTTTTGCATTATGGCGAAGGTCTCCCACTTCAATATCTTGTAAAATTTTCCCAATGGTTTTCATCGGTTTGAACCGAGCCGTAAAAAGAAGGTAAATGGCAACGGCAATAAAAACAGCGCCAACGATACTAATGATTGTTAGTCCTCGTAGAGAGGAAAGGCTCTCCACCTCAATTTCTTTTAAATCGATAGTAGAAAAAAACTGTAAACCGTACTTTTGACTTACCTTTCTTCTCAGTAAAAAGGTAGAACCCTCCCAAGGGTTACGAAACGAATCAGATTCCCCTGCGTTTTTAGCCAGTTCTTCAAACTCAGTGTTTTTAAAACTATGCATTAGGTATTTTGGATTGGGGTGATAAACCATAGTGGATTGTTTATCCAAAAGAAAGGAATAACCAGTAGTTCCAATTTTTACATTTTTTAGAAAAGACTCCATAGCCTTTCCTACAAGAAACGGCATCCCAACCATTCCAATCACAGTTCCATTTGCACTTTTTACAGGACTTGTCACCATGATCACAATATTCCCGTTAAATGGTGATTTAACTGCTACCCCAACGTGGTTTTTTCCCTCTTTGGCTGCATTGACATTTTCTAAAATATCAGCGTTGGAAGCTAAAGAGTAACCGATACTAGCTCCATTTGGAAGTCCTGAGGCCACGATGGGCACCCCTTCCGCAAAGGAAGCGATAAAAACATTTTCCAATAATAATTGGGAATCACTTAGAACTTTGGAAAGCACAGGTTCTGCCAGTTTGTAATTTTTAGTTTCTAATGCATTTTTTACAACAGGCAAACCACTGATTTCTTTTAGATTGGTTTCGACTGACTCAAAATATACATTGATCCCAGCTTCATTACTTTGGTTGAAATTATACAATTGGTTGGAGAATGCTTTTTCCAAAGACTTGGCATTGACATTAAACGCATAAATCAAAAGAAAAATAGAAAGAACCATTACCATCATTGAAAACATGATGGGAACTGTGTTACGAAGATTCCTGTAGTAAGGAGATATTCTTTCTTTTAGCTCTGCTTGGAAAATTTCGTCTTCCAAAACCAAATGAGAGGCTTTCTCCAAAAGAATAAAAGAAAATACAACGTTGAGTAGTGCAGTTAAGATTAGAACACAAACGATATAAAACGAATCTGACTTACTGGTTTCAGGAAGGTATAAAAGTGGTCCTATGACAATGGGAAGAGCCAAAATCCACTGCGCACTCCCGACAGATGCACCTATCACTGGCATCTTTGCGATTAGATTCCAAACTTCTACATAGGTTTTAGGATCTTTTTCTGTTTGTGACTCCAGCTCCATGAGCCCTTGTTTGATGGCTTTTAGTTTTTTAGGAAAAATAAATGATGGAAGGAGTAAACTCACTAGAGCTGCGGCAATGGTTGCCCCAATGAATGTTTTGATCTGAGTGGGACTTAAATCGACATAGAAAAGAATGAGAGCAATTCCGATGGGAACCACAATTCCCAAGGAAAAAACTTGGGAGGCGAGAGTGAAAGCGCGTGCGTAGCGTTTGTATAACTTCATTGAAACTTAGACCTAAGACGTAGGGTAAATTTCGCAATCCGTACGGCAAGGTTTTATGGATTTCCCCGAAGTTTTCCTAAAAAGAGAGTTTCACTCCTAGATTGGCGGAATACAGGTCCTTCCCACCATACAATCCTTCCGCAATGACCTTAAGTAAATAAAGATCCAATTCTAAACCAACAATTCCGTAACCAATCCCACGTTTGGAATTGGATTCTCCACCTGCTCGAAATCCCAAAGTGGCATTCGGGCTTTGTGCCAGGAGTTCCTTGTCGAGTACCGATTGGTATTCTCTAGGAAGTTCCAAAGGGAGTGAATCGTTCAGGGTAATGAGAAATGGACCACGTCTGGAGAGAGAAGCAGAGTTATGCCCAGAGTTCCAACTGTAACCCCCACCCACAATCACATTGGCGATCCAAAATAGACCAAGGCCTGTCCGCAAGTCCACATTTGTTGTTTGAACCTTTGTATTAAAAACAAAGTTTGTGTCCCCACCCCATTTTCCTTTCACACCTTGGAATTCGATTTGAGAAGCTTTTCCTTCTAAATAACTAAGGCTCATGTTTTGTTCCATGACATGATGCCCCACTCCTACGTTGATTCCATTCCAAGTAATGAGGTTCATTAAAAAACCTTCTTTTTCAACTAATTGGTAACGGACCATTCCACCATACGAGCGTACGGCGATACGTCCCTCGTAGTTTTTATTATTAGAAGCAGCTTGGATTTGGTCTTCCGTGACTGCGACATTCATACCATGAAGAAAAATTCCAATTCGACGGATGTACCCACCTTCCGAGGTTCCGAGCAACCAACCCGGATTAAAATCCAAATGAAAAGAAGGGATGACCGCACCACCCACGTTTGGTAGTTTCGGGTATTTGATTAAGTTGTCTTGGATTTGGATGTCATCTTTTTTATATCCAGCAGCGGAGGCACTGACACCAAATTGAATTCTACGAACTGTTCCAGTACCAATATTGCTTGTGCCAACATTGGCAAGAAAACCAGCTTCTAAATTTGTTTTAAGGACTTCGTTTAAGTAACCTGTTTCAAATTTTTTCAGGGAACCATTCCCAGCCTCTGTCAATGCCGATGGCAAAAAACTACAGGCAGAACCTTCACAAGTAAATTGTGCATACAGTTCCGATTGCGACACTGTTGTGACAAATACTAATAGAAGCAGTAGGTTGCGTAATTTCATATAGATCCGTATTCTCTACTTATTTTCAACAATTGGAAAGAAAAATTCTCTCTTAAACAGACACTTCTTTTGCTTTTTTTGCCGTACTGATCCAAAAAACGCCAGTGAGTACGAATAATGTACCAATACCATGTAGCAAAGTGATGGGCTCATCAAGTAACCAATACGCAAGGAAAAGAGTCGACATAGGTCCAACTGAACCTACTATAGCAGCTGTTTTGCTACCAACACGTTTGATTCCTTCGGAAACAAATATTGCTGGCACCACTGTATTCACAGTGCCCATAACAAATGCCAATGCATAAAATGAGAATGGTTGGATTAGTTCCTTCGTTGTTCCAAAAATTGCAAAATGAACGAACACAGCAAACGAAGAGATAAGTAGTGCCCAAGCTGTAAATTTTTTGGCACCTAACTTTGGAATAATGGAGCCACTGCCCATTAAATAAATCGCATAAGTGAGAGCCGAAAGCAAAATGAAAAAAGCCCCAAGGCTCACATCTTTGGCGGAACCCAATTGAACGTCCTGACCGTAGGCCAAAAATACACCTGTATAAGTCAGAACCAAAGAAAATATTTCTCGCAAATGGATTTTCTTTTTTAAAAACAAAAAGGAAAGAAGCACAACAAGAGTTGGATAGATAAATAGTATGATTCGTTCTAAGCCAGCACTGATGTATTTAAGTCCGAGAAAATCAAAGAGGCTTGCTAAATAATAACCGACAACTCCCATCAGAAGAACGTAAATCACATCCTTTTTGGTCAGTGCTGTTTTTCCCTCCTCTTTCTCCGCACTCCAGGCGATCCAAACAAGGAATGGAAAGGCAAACAACATTCGGAAAAAAAGAGACCCAATTGCCGAAATTTCATAACGGTATGTCAATTTAACAACTACGGCTTTTGCGCTAAATAAAAGGGCTCCCATGAGAACAAGCATCACCCCTTTCCATTCTGTACTCACATTTTCTTTCACTAAAGTCCATCCTGAAAAACGAAGAATTTTCCGATAGTTTTATTGAATGAAACTAAGTTTAGTTCTCGGGGTCAGTTTTGTTTTTTGTTTTGTTCTCTTCGCAACACCGGAAGAAGAAATTTCTAAACCCTTCCTTCGAGTGTTTCCAAGCTTTCGACCAGAAGAATGTGAGGATTGGGCCATTCGTCCTTTTATTTGCAAACAATGTTTACGTGAAGGGAAACGATATGCGCAGGAAATTCGATTCTTTGAAGATGGTCCCTACAGATCTCATGGATGTTATACAGAACCAGGTGGGTTTGAAAGTTTAGAGGATGGAAAAACCGGGAACGACCGCTCCCGGTAGGTCTTGTAAAATTATTTTTTTACACAACCCATAATGCCAGCAAAACCTGGTGCATTTTTCAAACAGTTAGGATCAAATTTTCCTTCCATACACTGGTCGATCATTTTTTGTTTACCTTGTTGTAATCCTGCGAGGACTGGTGCTGCTGCTGGATTCTTTTTAGCTTCTTCTTCAATTTGAGCGAATGTGCTAGCGAGAGCAGACTCACACTCTTCTTGGGTATACACTTTGGATTTACAATTAGCCAAAAAAAGCCCGAGAGCGAGCGCCAGGATGAGGGATTTTTTCATGAAAAACTCCGATACATAGATTTCATGATAGCTTCTTTTTTAGAAAGGGATTTGAAAACAAAAAAATGATCCACCACATTGCCATCGGAACACCGAACCCTTCCAATTTAGCAGAGTTTTACCTCCAAATTCCAGGAGCAAAGAAAGTACAGGAATTCCTTTATGAAACGGGAGCCGTACGTTCCATTTGGATCCATTTTGGATCCATCATTTTGATGTTAGAAGAAGGTGAAAAAAAGTCCCCTCGTGCTCTTGTTTTCCAATGGGAGGAAACCAAAAGATCTGAGTGGATTCAGTTTTTTAACCAAGTCAAAATCCAGAACCAAACGGATTATACTGTATACTTTTTGGATTATGAATCTAATCTATTAGGCGTTAGCCAATATCCAGAAAAACTCCATCTTGATTAGAAATTTGTTGAGAAATGAGATCACAAACTTAAGGTAACATTCACTTAGGAAAGTAAACCCAAGAGAATGAGCATCAAACAAAAGTTAGCCTTAGGTTCATCCATCATTACCCTATTTTCATTAGGTGTAATCCTCACTTTAATCTCTTATGTCATATACAAAAATGCCAAAGAAGATGCTTTGGAGAATATTTCAATCCTTGCAGATAAAATTTCCCTCGATGTCAGTGACTATCTCTCGGCACCACTGGGTGAAGCTTACTTACTCAAACAAATTCTACAAGAACCAAATATCTTAGACCGTGAACGTGTTTTCAAAATTTTGAATGTGATGACGGCTTCAAACGAATCCATTCTCGGTACATATGTTGTATTCGAACCAAATGCTTTTGATGGCAAAGATACAAACTATCGAAATTCAAAAAATCATGATTCTTCAGGTCGAATGATTCCCTATTCTGTGAAATCCAATGGAAAAATCATCATTGAACCTGTAGTGGGATTTGACCTTCCTGAATCCGACTTCTACCAACTCCCCAAAAAAAATCGGAAGGTAGAACTCATTCCTCCCTTTGATTATAAAGTAGATGGAAAAGATGTAACGATGATCTCCCTTGTATATCCAGTGTTACGAAACCAAACCTTCTTAGGAATTGCAGGGGCGGACCTTTCCTTAGAAACCATACGAACTTATCTTCAAAATTTAAAAATTCTAGAAGGCACTGTAAAAATCACTCTTGTAGCAAGCAATGGATATGTGCTTTTTAATGGACTCCATCCAGAAGGTAAAGAAGTACAATGGAAAGATTCAGAAGATGTTTATGTAAACCTTGCGATTTCTTCCAAACAGAAACAAAGTTATTCAGATTCAGAATATTTTCATATTAGTTTACCCATCCAACTCGTTGAAAATTCAGCGCCTTGGGCTTTGCGTGTTTCTTATCCACAAGGAAAAATCACAAATGAAATCCAATTTATTTTTTGGATTGCGTTGGTACTTGGAATCACTGGAATTTTATTTTCTACTTTGGCAAATATCATTATCTTCCGCAAACTGGTTGATAGCCGACTACAAACTTTGATCGCCTTCACAAAAGAGGCTGCCAGCGGAAATCTAACCAAAGAAATTAATGACGATCATAAAGACGAAATTGGTCATTTAGTGGAAGCAGTCGGTTCGATGACTGAAAGCATTCGACATATCTTAAGTGTAGCTCAAACTTCAGGATCAGATCTAACAGAAACTTCCAAATTTATGGAAAACACTATCGTTGAACTATCTGATCTGGCACAAAGCCAAGCTGCCTCTTCAGAAGAAGCAAGTGCCACAGTTGAAGAATTAAACGCATCTTCTGAAACAATCAATACGAACGTAGTACAAGCAGTAAACAATTCCAAATCCATTCACAATTCACTACATGCCATCCAGACTCTCGTACAAAATATCACAAAAGAAGTGGAATCATTTGGAGAAATTGCAGTCGTCGCAAATCAAAAGGCGGAAGAAGGACGGAATATGGCCGGCCTCACATCCAAAGCAATTGAAGAAATCCAAGAGAAATCTTTGGCCATCACCGAATTTTCAGATGTAATCTCCAATATATCCGAGAAAACAAGCTTACTTGCGTTAAATGCTGCCATTGAAGCGGCCAGGGCTGGGGAATCAGGCCGAGGATTTGCTGTGGTGGCGGAAGAAATTTCAAAACTTGCATCTCAGGCCGCAGAGTCGGTTTCACAAATCAATACTCTATCTGGAGAGGCTTTGGATTCCATTCAAAACGGAGGGACCCAGGTCACAAACCTCATCGATCTGTTGCGAGAGATCATCAAAGAAGTTTCTGTCATTTTCGAAAAAGCAAAGGATATTGTTCCTCTCATTCAAGACCAAAAATCCAGGACAGACCAAATTTATGCAGAAATCGAAGAGATCACTTCTCTAGTAGAATCGATCCAACAGTCTACGGAAGAACAAAAAAGGGCAACCTTCGAACTCTCCAACATGACCATCAATATTTCCAACGGATCTCAAATTCTATCGGAACAATCGGAAACCATGTCAAACAATTCGATTCGCATGACAGGAATTAGCTCTAAATTGTCAGAAATTTTATTAAAATTTAACCTCTAAAGAGGGAGGACGGGTAAAATCCACAAGAGAACAAAGGAATCTTTCCAAGCGACTGCGTTTTGCCCGAAGGAGACCACCCGTTCGGAACTTGGAAAGACTGTGTCTGGTCGGTTTTGCAACAAAGCTAGAGGCGTTATTGCCCAGCCACCTCGCGAGTCAAAAATCTTTTGTTGTAACAACTACTTTCCAAAAAGACCACCTCCTTTGCTTATACCTTAGCTATGCCTTTTCTAGTACTATAAAGAAATAACGTCAAGAAAACATTTGATCAAAACTAAAAATAAAAGAAGATAGTGTAACTATGGCAAAAGAAGAACCAGAAAAAACTTTAGACAAAACCGACCAGTCTAACTCCCTTCAGTTGGATTTTGAAGTTTCCATTTTTGATCTCTTCAAACACTACTTTCAAGTTCGGCTCCGAGTCAAAACGGACCAATCGGAATTAAACTTTTGTTTGCCAAGTTGGACCCCCGGTTCTTATATGATTCGCGACTATGGGACACACCTCCATAAATTTGAAGTTAGGAATTCAAGAACAAATGAACCCGTCCTTTGGGAGATGGTGGATCTCCATAGATGGAAATTAAAAAACCTCCCGCAAGAATTCGAAATCACATACATCATCTATGCCTTTGAGGATTTTACCGTAAGGACCAACTATTTAGAAACCGAATTTGGGTTCATCAACCCACCAGCTTTGTTTTTATACCCAGAAGGAAGTTTAGAAAAACCTAGTTCCGTACTGTTCCAAGTTTCCGAATTTTTCCCTTATGTGTATTCTAGTTTAACTCGTGATCCTGAAGATCCTTTTCGATTTCGGTCAGAAAATTTTGATGAATTGTTTGATTCGCCTTTCCACCTGAGCAAAAAAAATTCTGTATTCTTCGCAGCAGGTACCACCAAACACGAATTATTGGTCGAGGGGGATGTCAGTTTCGATTTCAAAGCCAAATTAGCCGATGACTTAAAACGAATTACAGAAACACAAATTGAATGGATGATGGAGAGCCCAAATCCTTATTATCTTTTTGTATTAAACTTAAGTTTGCCTGCTTATGGAGGTCTGGAACATAGAGCATCCAGCATCAATTATTTTAATCCCGAACTGATCTCCGATGAGGAAGAGTATAAAAGGCTACTTGAACTTTTATCTCACGAATACTTTCATCTTTGGAATATCAAACGAATTCGGCCCATTGCCCTTGGCCCCTTTGATTATCAAAAACCCAACCTCACTCGTGAGTTGTGGATTGCCGAAGGGTTTACAAGTTTTTATGACGTTTATTTTCTTTTTCATTCAGGATTTCTTTCTAAGGAAGAATATATTTCCAAACTCCAATCGGATATTTTTGCTTTGGAAGACAATGAAGCAGATTCTTGGATGAGTTTAGAAGAATCATCTTTCACAGCATGGACAAAGTATTACAAACGAAATGGGAATAGCCATAACATCACAGTCTCTTATTACACTAAAGGTGGTGTCCTTGCCTTATGTATGAATCTTTTTTTATTACAAGAATCCAAAGAAAAGAAAACAATCCGTCATGTTTTCCATAAACTCAATGAAGTATTTGTCAAAACGAAACAGAGAGGTTTCACCAAACAAGAGTTTTTTGACACTGTAAAAGATGTAACTGGAGTGGATTTAAAAACAGAATTTAACGAATATTTAGAATATCCAAAACCAATTCCAGTCGACCTGTATTTGGACATCATTGGAATACGGAGAATTCAGACTGATCTTGTTGGAGAAACAGGATTCAAAACCAAAGATAAAAACGGGAATTTATACATTCAGAAACTCCTCCACAAATCAGATATGGATTCACTGAATCTAATGTTAGATGATGAAATCCTTGCTATCAATGGGAAACGGGCAACACAAACCACCCTACAAAACTTGGAAAAAAATCTAAGGCCAGGAGAAAAATTTCACGTCATCCTGTCCCGCGCAGGAAAAATCAAAGAATCTATGATCACTGCTTCCGGATATTATAAAACCAGAAAATTTGTGTTCGCAGAAGACTGCACTGATGACAGAAAAGAACTAAGAGAATTTTTCTTAAGGAATATTGTTTAAATGCCTGCTCTTTTTAATTATATTTTAACTCCTTCCAGTAAAGAAGAAGTGCTCCTCGATAGGCCTCTTCCTCTCTCCCATAGACATCCCAAACATTGGATTCATATCACAGCAGAAAATGAAGAAAAACTTATGTTTCTCTTTCAGAAACATGATATCCATCAATTGACCATTGAAGATATTTTAAATCCATCAAGTCGGATCAAACTGGAGATTTTTCCCAACTATATTTTTTTTGTATTTCGTGGATTCCATTTTGAGAGGAACCAACTCACCCAAAAGAATTTTAACTTTATATTAACCCCAAATCAAATCATATCTTTGACCCTAGATTATCGAGATAGCATCGGCGATATCATTGACCAATGGAAAGTGAATAACAAAATTTTGGCTCGTGGGTATGAATTTGTCGTACACAAAATTTTAGATATTGAAACTGACCATACCTTGGCCATCACTCAAAAAATCGAAGAACGAATCGAACATTTTGAAGATCAAATCTTTGGGAATTCAAAATCATTAGATATCAGCAATGTTTATAGTTTGAGGGCAAGTCTTCTTTCGATCAAAAAAGGGATGTTACAAAACAAAGAAGTATTAGAAGACTTAGAAAAAATCAAAAATAGTTTTTTTAGCGATGAAGCCGATGCTTTTTTCCGGGATGTGCGAGACCACTCTTTACGCATTTTAGAACTTGTAGATAGTAATATTGAATCTATTTCTTCTGCACTTGAAGCACATATTGCTATTTCTACTCGTAAAACCAATGAGATCATGAAGATACTCACCATCATGACTGCCATCATGTTACCGATGTCTTTGGTCGCAGGAATTTACGGAATGAATTTCCGCCACATGCCCACTCTCGAATGGGAATATGGATTTATTACTGCCCTTGGGGCTATGGGGTTTTTAGGAATTCTGATGTTACTATATTTTCGAATCAAACGTTGGTATTAACTTTCAAATCAATCCACGAATTTGGACAAGGATTTCCGGATCTTCTGATGGTGGTTCTAACTCACCTCTTGTCCACTGATTGAATAGTTCTTTCAAACGTTTGTTAAGCGAATCAAATTCTGGTGAATTTGGAAATAGAATGATGGAGTTTGATTTTACCGATTTCCCAGTAGTAGAAACAAAAGCAAAATCCGGGATCATTTTCTCCAAGATCTCTGCAGAAAATGCAGGATAATTGGATCCCAACCAATCCACTGAAGGTAAACAATTTTTTTCGAAATAAGCATCGCTGAGTGCAGAAACTAACGCTCGTTTGAGTTGTTGTTTTCTTTCCTTTTCAATTCGTTCTTCTCGTTCTCGAAGTTTCTTTTTAAAAAAGTTTTCTCTACGTTTTTGGTACAAAAACTGACGATCCATTTGAGAGTAAGTAAGAATTGATTTTGCTTTCGCATAACCAGAATTAACGATTGGCGACACACCTAAAAAGTAAAAAAGTTTATAGAACCAAGGAATGTATTTAAAATACACGGATTGTAAATTTTTCCCGTAAGTTTTTACAAAATCATCATCCTTAAATAGCGGTTTTAACTCTTTTTCGTTTAACTCAATGATAGCCTTGAGATATAAAATATGTTCGGTCGTAAAACGATAGTTTTGAAAAATCAGTTGATTGATGTCTTTGATATTATTTTGGTTATTATTCACAAAAACAGCGATTTTTGCATCTTGGTCATGCCATTCCGCTGAGAGGACTTTGGGATTTTTTCGAAGTAAATCTATGATAATGGTATCATGTTCGTTATCTTTTTCTAAATTGATGCGGAGTAACCTTGAATCAAAATCGAATTGGCTATCCAACATCTTCATATACACTTTCAGGAGTCGGTCCACTTCTCGTTTTTTTTCTATTTCAGCGTACTTCGCTGCCATATCGGCAACTTTTCGTAAGTTGTGAACCAATGGATAAAATCCATTCTCTTTTAGAATTTCCTTAAACCCATACAACATTTCAATTTTGGATCGGATTAAATCAATTTCGTTGGGTTCTACATTCCCACTCACTGGTGTTGCAATCAGGATTCGATCAAAGGCCAATCTGATTTCTGTATCAAAAGCTTTTGCCAAAGGTTCCACTTTGGTCATTAAATACTCATTTGCAATATGTAGAAAATTGGCAGCTTCTACTTCAGGGACTGAATAAAAACCTACATGAGGAAGAACTATGGTTTTTGGATCTGCTTCTAATTCGTCAATGATGAGGCCACGAGAGCGTTTCAACATTTCAGCTGACGGTTGTAAGGGGAACTGTTTTGGTTCTAAGATTCGATCCAATTCATCACCAGACCCATCTTCTTCTTTATAGTCGATGTCTGCCAATTTGTTTAAAACATTACGCCATGTATCTTCTGTTAGAATTCTTTTTGCTTGGATGTATTGGTATAAATGTTCCGTAGACCTTGCAATGAGAAGTTTGTATGGTTCTTCCAAAGGCATTCCGCCAGGAAGTCCTACAAGAAAATTTACAAATCGTAATTCACCCACATCAGAATCATATTTGATTTCAAAAAGTTGAGTGGTAAGGCCATAGTCAATGAGTTGCCACATAGCATCAAGTGCCGTCTCACGATCCATTTTTAGTTTTTCAAAATTGGAGTCAGTGGGTCGGAATAAATGTCCGGCTTCAATATTTTCTCTAGAACTCTGGATTTCTACCGTCTTCATAATCGACAGAGCTTCTTTTTGTAAGATGATCCCGGAAGACCTTCCTAAGGTTTCCTTAGTCGTCAGCTGTAAAAAATGATCATGCGGAATTGATATTCTCATATTTTTGTTAAATGGCGGTGAGTCCGCCGTCGACAGTCCAGTTGGATCCAGAAATATAACCGGATTCTTTTTGAAGAAGGAAATTGACCACACGTGCAATTTCCGAAGGTTCCGCAATTCTCCTAACAGGCGTTTTGTCAATAATTTTAGTCCGATGATCGCTGACTTGGTCTTCTTGGATTCCCATATTTGTATCTACAAAACCAGGGCTTAGTGCATTGGCAGTGATTCCAAACTTTCCCCACTCATCAGCAACCGAACGGATAAACCCAACTAATCCGTGTTTGGAGGAAGAATAAGCAACCGAATTGGCCGAACCCACTATGGATAAGGAAGAAGCAATCGCAACAATCCTTCCAAAATTTTGTTTTTGAAAGATGGGCAAAAGAAATTTGGATAAAAGAAAAAAACTGTTTAAATTGATTCGAAAAATAGACTCCCATTCTTCGATGGAGACATCTGTGATGGGGTGGTAGGGTCCACCAAATCCTGCATTGTGCACAAGCCCATAAAGTTCGCCAGCACCAGAACTCTCTTCTATGATTTTTTTGAGACTTCTTTCCACCACAAAGGGAGTTTCTGCTAAATCCACTTCACGGTAGGTCTCTTGGAGGATGGGAGATTTTGGTCTGACCTTGTCCAGATTCCAGACAGAAAACCCCGCAAGGACAAGGGTTCGAACGATTTCTCTTCCAATCCCTCCACTGCCACCGGTCACGAGTACAATCGATTCCTTAAATTCCATGGGAACTATAAGATTCCTTTTCTTGGGGTAATGGATAAGTCATCTACAAAGACAGATTTAGGCAAGTGGGAAATACTCCACAAATACTCGGAAATGTCCGAAATTGAAACCATATCATTCTTGTCAAACTGGGGTCTTGTGTCCCAAATCTCCGTGGCAACAGCACCAAGGCTCACATGGACTACCTTCGTTCCGAATGGTTTCCACTCTTCCCTGAGGGCACGAGTGATTCCAAGAACCGCATGTTTGGAAGCACAATAGGCTACGGATTCGGGGAATCCTTGTTTTCCCGCAGTGGATCCTAAAAATACAAAGGTAGTATTTTGAAATAAAGGCAAATGGGAAGCAAAGGCCTTTGAAAGTAAAATCAGAGAATGAACATTCAATTGGAAATGCGAGGCCAAGGCCTTTTCTTCTAATCCTGAAATTGGGCCAAAGACCCCATCACCCAAGGCAAAATAAACAACGAGATCTGTATTCTGCAAAGAGGATGACTTTATCTTTGCTTGCGATCCATATTTAGAAGTTAGGGATACTTGAAATTTTTCTAAGTCATTGGGATTTTTGGCATCCAAAACAAAAGTCCCCTGGTCTTTCTCGGGGAATTGCGAAAGATCCGAACTTCCCTTTCTAGAAAAACCAAAGAGGGCAACCGATGGGTCTTCTAAAAAACGTTTGTGAAGCCCTTGCCCAATTCCGGAACCAATTCCAAAAATATAAACATGGGCATCCCTCTTCATATACGCCTAGCCATTACTTGCAAAAGAAAATGAACTGCTTCTAAATGTTTGTTCGCTTCTGCCACAGACTTTCCCCAAACCGTGGGGCCATGCCCTTCAATGAGGAGAAAGGGAACTTGCGGTTGTCCTTTGGTTTCAAAGTAACGTTTGATTTCCGAAGCAATGGTCGGAACGTGAGTGTGGTTATAAAAAACAGGAAACTTGAGATTTGGTTTTTCATCCCAAATCCCAAAGGCTTTGATGATTTCAATCGGAGGGAGAGGGAAGTCTCGAAAACCTTCTTCTTTCCCAATTCCAAATTCTAACAAATTAGAATCCAAAGTATGGACATGGAGGGCAGCCCCCGCATCGTCCATTTTAGAATATACCACCTGATGGATGCTAGTTTCTGCTGAGGGTTTGAGTCCTTCATTTGCAGAAACCAAAGATCCATCTTTGACGGCAACACAAACAAAATCTTTGTCTGTGAGTTCTCCCTTATGTTTTCCAGAAGCCGTGATCCAAAATGTATCTCCATCGCGAGCGGAGAGATTCCCAGCAGTGGCATACATCCACTGCCTTTCATAATAGGTATGGGAAAGTTTGGTCAGTTCCTTTAAGGAAGGGTGAGAATCCAAATCTATTTGTTCACGCGCTCCACGTAAGTCAAATCTCTGAGGTCAATTTTAACAGTGTCCCCTTGTTTGATAAAGATAGGAACTTGGACTTCACCACCGGTTTCCACTGTCACTCGTTTGAGCGCAAGACCAGTAGTATCTCCTTTGAGACCATCCTCTGCATAAGTTACTTCCAATATAGCAAAATTAGGAGGTGTGACCCCAATTGGTTTGTCATTATAAAACGATACTTCTACTGGAGTTTCTTCTTTCATAAAAGGAAGGATGTCTTCCACATAATCTTTAGAAACAGGAATTTGTTCGTAATCGTTGACGTCCATAAAAATGATTTGGTCACCGTCAGCATAACAATACTGCATTTTACGGCGTTCCAAATCCACACTTTCTAATTTTTCAGCGGCTTTGAAGGTTCTTTCAATGGAAGAATCACGGACAATGTTTTTTAGTTTGGTACGGATGAATGCAGAACCCTTTCCTGGGTTCACAAACTCGGTTTTGACGACGGAATAAAGCTCGTTTTCAATCTTGAGGATCATTCCTTTTTTTACTTCTGTAATGCCTAAGTTCATAATTTCGTTACTCGTAAACAAAATCCGAGGGACTTGGCCATGTGTCAACCGAAGTATGGTCATAAGCGATGACTTGGTCAGATTGGAAATGGCAATTACAAAACCGAATCACTACTTTGGCTGATTTGGAAGAAAAACTGACTCTTACTGAAGAAGAGAGGGAAAGTTTTGCACCGGCATTAGCCGATTTTAGTTTTGCCGTCACTCCTTATTATTTAAATAGAATTGATCAAACAAATCCCAATTGTCCTATCCGCAAACAGGTTCTTCCCCGTGCGGGAGAACTGAAAAAAAATCCCAATGAAGTGGAAGACCCGCTCGCAGAAGAAAAGTATATGCCGGTCAAAGGGGTGACCCACCGTTATCCTGACCGCGCCATTTGGTACATTTCGCATGTATGTGCCGTTTATTGCCGATTTTGTACAAGAAAAAGAAAAGTATCTGACCCAGAAGAAACTCCCAATCGGAACGAATGGGAAAAGGCTCTCGAATACTTCCGCAAAAACACGGAACTTCGCGAGGTCATTTTGTCCGGCGGTGATCCCCTCACTCTTTCTGATTCTTCTCTTGATTATCTTTTAGGGGAATTAAAATCCATCCCTCATCTCAACCAAGTGAGGATTCACTCCCGTCACCCAGTCACCATGCCCATGAGATTGACTGAGGAACTGGCGGCTGTGTTTGCAAAACATTTCCCTCTCTATATGGTGACTCATTTCAATCATCCGAATGAAATCACAGAAGAAACTAAAATGTATGTTATGCGAATGATAAAAACGGGGCATATTTCTATTTTTAACCAATCGGTTTTGTTATCTGGAATCAACGATGATGAGAAGGTTTTATCAGAACTGAATTATAAACTTATCTCCATCGGAATCAAACCTTATTACCTCCACCAATGTGATGAGGTGTTTGGAAGTTCCGATTTTGTTGTACCCATCGAACGAGGGATTGAAATCTATCGAAAACTACGCGGTTACCATTCTGGAATCACAATCCCTAGTTATGTAAAAGACTTAACTGGTGGTGGCGGCAAAGTCCTTCTTTCTCCAGACTATCTACAAAAGAAAACAAAAGATGGGTATCTTTTCCAAAATTATTTAGGAGATGAATATGAAGTCGGCCATTAAAATCATATTTATTTTTTCATTAATGGTTATGGTGGGCTGCCAATCGGAGAAACAAATCCTTTTGGAAAAAAAAGAAGAACCCATAAAACAAAAACTCGAACCGAAAAAATCTAACCTAACAAAGGAACTACGCCTCACCTACCATGCCGTTTGGGTGGCAAAAGAAAATTTTGAACTCCTCAAGTCTGGATCTATTTTTGGAACTGGAAATAGTTACGAAATTCGGTTGGAGACGGATGGGACAATCCAATGGATTCGATTGTCCTCCACCGATAGAGAAAACCAGTCGCAATTTCCTTACTTCTACAAAGACGAAGTTCAAAATCCCGATGTTTCCTATTTTGTTTGGGGGAATAAAAAATGTAGTGTTCTCGTGTTTTCTCTTCCCGAGGGAAAGCGGTATGCTCGTTGGGAGGGGATCCACAACGGATTTTTACTCGTTTTTGAGACCACCACTCCAAGTGAAATCAGCGCCAAAGAACTGGCAAAAGAACTCCACCTGTTGGTGCAACAATCTCTGGAACTATACTAGGTCTTTTATTTTTGGCAAAGCCCTGTTTTTTTCAAAAAAAAGATTAGGCAAATAGGCAGTGGCCGTTAGGCTTTGGGGAGAAGTTTTATGTGGTTAAAATTAGGTGAATCGGAAGTTATCAATTTGGATTACGTTGCCTCCATCAAAAAAAATCCCAACCAACCTTCCATTGAAATCATTTACCAAGATCTCAATAATGTAAAATCCTTACCTTTTCCTGGCAAAGAGGAACGTGACCGTGCCTTCAAAGCCATTTTAGAAAATCTTTCCCGAATGAAATTATACTTTGAATGAACTATGGAATTTGAAGCACTAAACCCCAACCTCTATGCACAAGTTTTGGATGAATTAGAAATCATCCCGTCAACAAAACCCTACCAAATTCTATTTTATGGATCGAGGGAACGTGGTGATTTCCATCCCGATTCTGATCTCAATTTTTATTTGGTGGCCCATTCCACAGACCAAATGAAGTCACAGTTCATTGATTCCATCTCACGCGCCTTACAGAAATTAGAAGATGTGGCTCCAGTGAATATGATTGCCGGAGATGCGGATTCTCTTCGCCATAGAATTAAAATTTCGGAACCTGGAAGTTTGCAACTGATGGAAGCCTCTTCTGTATTTTATGGAGAAGGTCTATTCGAAGATTTAAAAACCGATTGGGAAAAATGGAAACAAAGAGAGATCCCCAAATCAGATCTCATTGCCTATTTAGAAAAAAGAATTCGATTTTTCAAACAACAAGTCACAAGAAATATCAAAGATGAAATCTCCCAATTAGAAAGAATCACCACTCTCACCTTACACATTTGGGCTTTACAGAATATCCACGACCTAACTCATATTGAACTTTTAAAAATGGACACTCCCGACCAAGTGGCTCCCTTATTCACCAATCTTTATAGAAAGGAAATGGAGGATTCCATTTGGGAACTTTTAGAATTACAAACTAAGGTTCGTAAATTGAAAGTGGATGTGCGTTGGAAACGAGATGTATCCAGAGAAGACATCCATGAAACCAAATACAAACTCATTTCCTTACGCAAAGACGAAGAGTTTATGATGAATCTTTGGGCATAAAAAACTAAGGTGATTTGTTAAGACCAACCAAGCTAATTTGTTTTTGGCAAACCACATCTAAGTGATTCTAACATCCGCTATTTGTTTTTTTCTAATTCCGTAAACTCTGAAAGAAAAGAATCGTATCCTCTTTCTTTCAGTTTGTCTTTGGGAATAAACTCCATAGAGGCCGAATTCATACAATAGCGTTTGTTTGTTGGTGCTGGTCCATCGTCAAATACATGGCCCAAATGAGAATTTGCCTTTTTAGATCGCACTTCCGTTCGGATCATCCCATAAGAATTGTCTTGTATTTCGATAACGTTTTCTTTTACGAGTGGTTTTGTAAAACTAGGCCACCCCGTCCCGGATTCAAATTTATCTTTGGAACTAAAAAGTGGCTCTTTGGAAACAATGTCCACATAGATTCCCTGTCTGTGGTTGTCCCAATATTCATTCTGGAAGGGGGGTTCTGTTTCGTCCTCTTGGGTAACTCGGTATTGTAAATCGGTCAATTTTTTTCGTAGTGCTGGGTCATCAGGTTTTTTGGGAGAGTGAGAGGAAGTTTCCATACAAAAAGAAAAGAACAACAAACCAAATGCCAAAGGGAAAAAAAAGAAACCGCGCAATATGGAGAGATTCATAGAAATTAGACTAAAAATAAAAAACAAAATTTAGCTTTCTTCTATGCAAAAATAATTTCGTCTAAACTTCGTATGTTGATTGCTCCTTTACCAAAGAATGAGGCAGCTCGCCTTTTGGCATTAAAAGGGCTCGAAATCCTCGATACTCCAGAAGAAGAGATGTTTGATGAAATCACAAAACTTGCATCCCTAATTTGTAATGTTCCTATTTCGCTTGTTAGCCTAATCGATGAAACAAGACAGTGGTTCAAATCTCATCATGGATTGAACTCACGGGAAACACCTAGGTCCCTTGCCTTTTGTTCCCATGCTATTTTAGAGAATGATCTTTTTTTAATACCGAATGCAAAGGAAGACCTACGTTTTCAAAACAACCCTCTGGTTGACGAAGATCCAAATGTCATTTTTTATGCAGGGATTCCTTTAGCTTTAGATGACCAAATCAAACTTGGAACTCTTTGTGTCATTGATAACAAACCGAGAGAACTGAATCCAGAACAAATCCAAATGTTAAAGTTACTTGGGAAACAAACAGTTCGTTTGCTACAAATGCGGAAAGACAGGGACAGATTAGAAATTGAAAAACATTCAGCCGAAAGGGCCACTGCAGCAAAACGAGATTTTATCGCAGCCATCAGCCATGACATCCGAAACCCTTTAAACTCTCTCCTTGGTATGTCTGAAATGATTCGAGATACAGAAATCAATCCTACGGTTCTTGGTTATGTGGATCATATCAAAAATGCCGGAGAAGTAATTTTACATTTAGTCAATGATACCATTGAACTGTCAAGATTAGAGGAAAGTGCCAGTTCTTTAAACAATGAGTGGTTCCATTTGGGTCAATGTTTATCGGTTTTTGATTTATTTTTTATCCAAGAAACAAAACGAAAAAAAATTGAATTTAAATTAAATAACAATGTTTCAGAGCAAACTTTTCTTTTATCTGACAAACGAAAATTAGAAAAGATCATTTGGAATTTAACTGCAAATGCGGTTAAATTTACTGCAAAGGGAGGCGTCCAATGTTTTGTTGATTTAGAAAACAAAACAGAATCAAACGCCATTCTGCATATCCATATCAAAGACACAGGACCTGGAATTTCTCCTGAAGTAAAAAACAAACTCTTTCAAAAGTACAACGAATTTCTACCAGAAGGTTGCGAAATCTCTGGATCGGGTCTTGGATTATCGATCGTAAAACTCTCCTTAGAAGAGTTAGGTGGGAGTATAGAAGTAGAATCCGAACTAGGCAAAGGTTCCCGTTTCAAAGTGCAAATTCCTGTTGTTTGGAAAAAAGAAGAAAACCCAAATCTCAACACCGAAAAGAAAAGAAAACTGGAATCCACAGAACCAGAGTTTCATAAAACTCTAAGAGTTTTGATTGCCGATGACAATGAACTGAATCGAAAAGTCCTCAGAAGTTATCTCAAATCCCTTCCAACAGAAATCATCGAAACAAATAACGGAATTGATACACAAAGGGAACTCGACCATTCCCAATTTGACATTGCTTTTTTGGACATTGAGATGCCCGGAAAACATGGAACTGAAATTGCAAAATCCCTCTCCGGGAAATCCAATCGCCCTGTTCTTTTTGCTTGCACTGGACTTTGTATGCCGGAAGAAAAAAACCTGATTTTAGCTTCGGGATTTGACTATTTTATGCCTAAACCCTACCTGAAGGAAGAATTGTACCTCCATCTGGGAGAAATAGCAGGAAAGAGACCTTGACCTTTTAGATATTTTTCCCTTTCTTTTTTAGACCATTTTTTTATTGTATCCTATTTCCATGACTAAGAATGACACCGAAGTTGGAAATGACTTCCAATCCTTCGGATTACGTCCTGAAATACTACAAGGAATCACTGAAGCAGGCTTCGAATCACCAAGCCCTATCCAAAAACAAGCGATTCCGCTCGTATTGGAAGGAAAAGATTTAATCGCACAAGCGCAGACCGGTACCGGGAAAACTGCAGCTTACGGACTCCCCTGTTTGAACCGAATCAATGTGAATGATGGCATGCAAGTGCTTGTCCTCACACCCACTCGTGAACTCGCGTTACAAGTATCTGATGAATTGTATAAACTGGGAAAACATTTAGGAATCAAAACCACTACCATTTACGGTGGAAGTTCCTATTCTAAACAAATCACACAAGTGGCCAAAGGTGCCCAAGTTGCTGTTGCAACACCAGGAAGACTTCTCGACCTTCTCAAAGGAAAAGAACTTAAAAACTTCAAACCTTCTATGGTGATTTTGGATGAAGCAGATGAAATGCTCGACATGGGTTTTATGGACGATATTGAATCCATCTTTAATCTACTGCCAACCCAAAGACAAACTTTACTTTTCTCCGCAACTATGCCGGAGCCGATTAAAAAGTTGGCAAGTAAATACCAAACGCACCCTGCTCATGTAAAGATTGCTCCTACTGAAAAATCTTCTAAGAACATCGAACAAGTGTACTACGTGATTGATGAAGCAGAACGAGAAATTGCTGTTGTCCGAATTTTGGATTATGAAAATCCATATAAGGCAATCATCTTCACAAAAACAAAAAAAGAAGCAGATGATTTAAAAGCAACTCTTGGTTTCAAAGGGTATCCTGTGGAAGCACTCCACGGAGATCTAAACCAAAAACAAAGAGAACAAGTTTTAAAAAGCCTCCACGATGGCCGAGTTAAGATCCTTGTGGCAACAGATGTGGCTGCACGTGGTCTTGATGTAAAAGATTTATCTCTTGTGATCAACTACCACCTCCCTTTCGATAGCGAAAGTTATACGCACCGAATTGGTCGTACAGGTCGCGCTGGGAAATCAGGAAAGGCTGTGACTCTTGTGACAACAAGAGAATCTCGTGCCCTTCTCCGACTCAAAGGAACTTCTGGAACCAATCTTACCATTGCTGCTCTTCCTACCAAAAAGGAAGTACTCGCAAGAAGAGAAGAAGATTTCTTAAACAAAGTAGTCGAATCAGATGTCCATGCCGATGCAGAAGAAGTTTTAGAAAAACTTTTAAAGTTAGACGACAAACGTTCTGTGGCTTTGAAACTACTTTCCAATATGTTGGATAAAACCAAAATCAGTGGCCCGGAAAAAATCGGGAAAACACCTGGAGAATGGAGTGAAACTCCTCCTGGCGGTGGATCTGGTGGAAGACGACGTCGCGATGATGCAGGCGGATCTGGTGGCGGTCGCGGTGGTTACCGTGGCGGAAGGTCCAATAGTGACAGAAGCGAAAGAGGAGAGAGGAGTGAACGCGGAGAGCGAAAAGAACGTAGTGAACGAAGTGGGGATTCCCGCCGTTCTAGCTCACCCTCTTCTAAAAAAGAAGGTGGCGTTTACGTTAAGGCAGCTGGGAAAAAAACTCAGCGTTTTCGAAACAAGTAGTGGCTGACAAACCACTCTTCCCCGTTTCGATAACCCCATAACTCTGCACAGGCGAGAAAGAAAACTTTCCAATACACAAACCATTTGGTTTTTTCTTTTTCGCCGTAAGTACTCGCAAGGATAGGCAATAGTTTATCCTTGTTATCTATCATATTGTCATACCAAGCTTCACTCGTTCTCGCATAATGAGTTCCATTTACCACCCAATGGTTTTCGATTAGAAAATCTTTTTGGAAGTATAAAAACAAATCATCCGAAGGCATCTGCCCACCAGTAAAGAAGTACTTTGCCATCCAATCGGTTTCATCGATCACTTCGAATGGATAGGCAAACTCTTTATGAGTGAAGATATGTACAAAAAACTTTCCATCGGCCACAAGAAACTTAGATAGTTTTTCAAATAGTTTCTCATAGTTTTTCATATGTTCTAACATCTCTACAGAAACAATCCGATCAAACTTGTCTTTGGTGGTAAAATCATTCATGTCTTTTGTGATGATGGTAAGATTTTTTAAACCCCGCTCTTTGGCTCGTTTGTCGATAAACTCTTTTTGTGTACGAGAATTGGAAACACCTGTGACCTTAGATTTTGGAAATTTTTCTGCAATGTAGAGGGAGATACTCCCCCAACCACAACCTAAGTCGAGAACTCGCATTCCGTTTTTAATCTCTGCCCGCTCCACAGTGATTCGCAACATTTCTTCTTCTGATTCAGCAAAACTTGTATCGAGAGTTGGCCAATATCCAGAAGAGTATTTCATCCTTGGACCCATCACATAGGTAAAAAAATCACTAGGGACTTCATAGTGTTGTTCGTTAGCTGCATCTGTATGTACAGCAATGGGAGATTTTTTTAACTCGTTTACATAATTCATTTTATGTTGGAGTTGGGATGTGGCATTTTCTTTTCGCTCTTGTTTGATTCGCAGGTTCAAAAGTTGTCGGATGCGAAACCGAATGAGCCAATCAGGGAAAATATCCTTTTCCAATAGTGAGTTGATATTAAAAGAAGAACCCTCTTCTTTCTTTGAAGAATCAGTAAAATTCATGTTTTATCCTTTATTATTTTTGTTTTGGAAACCAAGGGAAAAATGCATTTGTGGTGCGCATGTATTCGCGAAAAACTTCACCTTTAGAAAGAAGCGAATATTTTTCTGCAAATGGGACACCGGAAACAAATCGTAACAATACAAACATAAAAATTGGAGTAAAGAGTGATATTAGGGCTTCTGGCGCAGAAAGAATCGGAATGATCCCAATCCCCATCCAAATCACCCATTCAAAAAAATAATTGGGATGTCTTGTGTATTTCCAAAGGCCAAGGTTACAAACCTTACCTTTGTTCTTTGGATCGGCCACAAACTGATGAAGATCACGATCAGCAATTCCTTCCCCAATCACTCCTACAAAAAATAAAACCCAACCAATGAATACCATTAAATATCCGTTAGGTCCCATCATCCCAGAGTTTGGAAATAGGTTCCACTTGGCGGCAAAGTAAAAAGGGAACGAAAGTAGCAGTGCCAAAAACCCTTGTAACATAAATACATTGGTAAACATCTTTTGGTGGACTTTGTCACCGTATTCCTTTCGGAATCCGGCGTATCGTTTGTCTTCTGGATGGTTTGTACGAATGCGAGTGAAGTAAAGAAAACCTGATAAACGAAGAGCCCAAATCCAAACGGGGACAAGCACTGCCCATTTTGCAAACACAGTTCCCGTCCCAAAAAAGACAAGGACACTGGCAATCCCTGCGATGACAAGTCCCCAACCCACATCAATGACTGCGTAGTTGTCTCTCGACTTTCCCCAAAACCACATGAGACTCATAAAGAAAAATGCAAATATAACAGCTGCTAAATACGAAAATAATAAATTTTCCAAAGGATAGATCCTCTCCCTATACCTTGGTTTAGACAGAGTTCAATGTGGTTTGAAGTCCTCATAAAGTTTTTTATAAAGAATTTTTTCTAAAAATTTCGGAGAGAAAAATCGCATCCATTCCAAAAATTTACCGGACAGATTGAATGTCACAAGTCTTGCTTCTTTGTCTTTGGCCACAGACATCAAAACATGAGCCACCTCTTTTGCGCTTTTTCGTTTTCCTTTGGCAGGAGCTTCTGATAAAACTCCTCCACTCGCATCAAGACCGGAAGTTCTTAAAGCTGTGTCCGTATAAGGTACACAAACAAGAGACACACCAAGTCCCGACTCTAGATTTTCGATCCGAAGGGATTCAAGTGCTGCATGGAGAGCCGACTTGGAGGCCGAATAAGCGGCACGACCCGGCACTCCATAAAGTGCGGAGACAGTGGATGTGGTGACAATATTTCCTTTGGCAGCTAAAAGAAGGGAAAGAAGGCCTCGAATGAATTGGATGGGGCCAAAAAAATTTGTAGCAAACGTTTTTCGATACACGTCCATCGAAAGGGAATCAAAACGACCGTGAGCCGTAATCCCTGCGTTGTTGAATAATACATCAACTTTCGATACTTTCTTTTGGATCCACTCGGTGGCATCCAATACAGAAGTGGGATCTGCAAGATCGCAAGCCACTCGGTGAATGATGGCACCTTCGTGTTTGTTTTTGGGTTCGGTGATTTCGGTAGCTCGCCTTGCCACAAGGACCAATTCACAGGGAACTTTAGCCAATTCTTCATACAATGCTTTCCCAATTCCACTTGTCGCTCCAGTGATCACTACCACCCTATCGTTCCAAAAATCTTTTTTCATAACGCCTCTTTCCTCTGATTCCCACTCGACAAAGGATAAGGACACAGGAGGATCTGACGAGTGAATTTTGATTCTAAATCGAACGAGGGAATATGTTAAACAAAGTATGGGAAATCCAAGGATCATTCGGATTAGAAAACCTAAAACAAACAACAAGAGATCTTTCTGAATCACTGGCTCCCAAAGAAGTACTTGTTCGCCTAACAGCGACTTCACTCAACTATCGTGATTATTTAATGGTGATTGGAACTTACAACCCCAGACAAAAACTCCCCCTCGTCCCCTGTTCTGATGGAGCCGGTGTTGTGGAAGCTGTGGGATCAGAGGTCAGTCTTTGGAAAAAAGGAGACCGAGTCCTTCCCATCTTTGCACAGAAGTGGATGGATGGGGCACCGAATATGGACAACCTTCGTTCGACCCTCGGCGGTCCACATGACGGCTGTTTAGCGAACTATGGGAAATTCCAAGAAGAGGGACTTGTTGCTACCCCAAGTCATTTAACAGACAAAGAAGCTGCTACCTTAGGTTGTGCTGGTCTCACAGCATACAATGCCGTTGTTAATTTTGGTGGGATTGAACCTGGATCCGATGTCCTTTGTTTGGGAACAGGCGGTGTTTCTTTATTTGCTCTACAATTTGCAAAAATGATGGGAGCAAGAGTCATCATCACCTCATCTAGTGATGAAAAATTGGCCCGTGCCAAAACTCTTGGTGCTGACGCAACCATCAACTATGCAACCAAATCCAATTGGGAAAGAGATGTCCGAAAAGCAACAAAAATGGCGGGAGCTGACCTCATCATTGAAGTGGGAGGAGCTGGGACCATGCAAAAATCCATGATGAGTGTCAAACCGTACGGAACCATTGCTCTTATCGGTGTCCTTGCTGGTGGAGAATCGAGCCTCTCTCTCTACCCCATTTTAATGCAAGGGGTCAAAGTCCAAGGTGTGATTGTGGGGAGTCGGGCTGATTTTGAAAAAATGAACCGAGCCATCGAACAAAATAAAATGAAACCAGTTGTGGACAAAGTGTTCGGTTGGGAGGAAGTCCCACAAGCATTGGAGTATTTACAAACAGGGAAACATTTTGGAAAAGTTGTGGTGAGTTGGGAATAAAGGAAGAGGGAAAGTTTAAAACAAGGGGACCTTCTTTTACAAAATAGAAAACTTTGTGCCATTACGAATTTTCGTACATGCCTTACGCAATTTTTCAAAATAACAATCAAATCCCTTATTCTATAAGCTGATTGTTCTAGAAAGGCAAATCTTGTATCTTTCCTGTGCTCCAGGAAAAGATACAATTTGTCCAATATTCTAGGCACTCTTCACATTTTTTACTACTTTTGATTCAAAACGTACGATTCTTGCATTCCCGCTTCTCATAGGAGAAGACCGTAAATCTGGTCTTTAAGAAAATGCAGAAGCGAAGATTACCAATTGCCCTATTCTCTTTTTATCTATTCATTAGTTTCAAACTCTTTGGCCAAACCGTGGTGGCTCCAGTCCCAGAAGCTCCCACAAGTCAAAACCAATTGCAAAAAGCAAACTTGGAAGTTTCTCCCAAAGAAGAAACAAAACCGACTCCTCCACCATCTTGGTCCGATGGATTCACGGCTGGTGCCCTTGTCCGTGTTCGTCCAGAAATGAAGTATAACTTTGATTTCAATCGTAACACCAATGACAATGTAGACTTCACTGGTCAGAAAATCCAATTTTGGGTTCAAAAGGAATTCACAAAAGATGTAATTGCAAAAATCACATTTCAAGATGCAAGGTTATGGGGTGCAGAAAAAGGTTCCCTCACAGGGTTATCAACTGCCAACGACGGGACCAGGCAAAGCACTGATGTGCGCGAAGCCTATATAGAAGTTAAAAATAATTTGGGCCTCCCTCTCCATATCCAAGCAGGTCGTCAAATTTTGCGATATGGTGACGAACGTTTGGTGGGATCACTCGATTGGACAAACGTTGGTAGGAGTTTTGATGGTCTCCGAATCAAATGGGAGGACAAGTATATATCTTCCCATATATTTGTTACCTCGGTCAGCGAACGTCATTCCGATATAACAGGGAACACAACTTCCTTTGGCGTCAAAAACCAATACAATACTTATATGGATTGTCCCTACAATGGTACAAAACCTTGTACGGCAAAACTAGATGCCCAAAGACAGGAGTTAGGTGATTCTTATTTCACCGGTTTTTATAATACACTCAAACCCTCTGACTATCTACACATTGATTTGTATTATTTAGGATTACAAAAAGAATATTTACGAACCAACCAGTCTCTCATCCTCACCACAGGCGAAACGGGGACACCTGAATCACGAGCTGGTAGATGGGACGTCCTCCATACCTATGGAATCAGGCTTACCAACAAAACCCAAACTGGTAAAAAATCCCTACAAGCTTTTGATTATTCCTTTGAATATGCAGTGCAAACAGGAACCACGGGGAAATCCATCAGACCTAGATGGGACTACAATATAACAGAAGTTACATTATTTGATCCACTGACAAACACAAACTACAACCGAAGTATCTACTCAGAAAAGGAAAGATACAAAACCTATGCTTTTGGTGCCGACTTTGGTTATACGGTTGGCAAAATGAGAGTTGGTGTTGCCTATGATGTGGGAAGCGGTGATCCCAACAGAACAGATGGATCCATCGCCAGTTTCCAAAACCTATTTCACACCAATCACTTGTTTTATGGAATGGCTGACCAAGTGAGTTGGGTCAATATGAAATCAAAGTCGGTAAACGCTAGTTATAACCTAGGAACTTATGGATCTTTCCGTATCGATTATTTTGCCATAGAAAAACACAAACTCCAAGACAGTTGGTATGACATCGCTGGTGTAGCCAAATCAGGTGCCAGTACAGAATCCATAACAAACAATCAATACGATACAAGCCAAGTCCTTACTGAAAATGGAACTGGGAACAATCGCCCCGTTTCTATGCTTGGGAAAAGTTTGTTTCGTGAACTCGATTTTAAATACAATGTCCCATATCAAAACTTAATTTTAGAATGTGGGTATAGTATGATTTATGCGGGGGATGCCATCCAAAACAAAGTGAATGACCGCACGATTCAATCCCAAGCTTATACAAACCAATTTGCAAAAACGGCACAGTTTGCTTATCTTATGGTTACTGCCCAGTTTTAAAAAAAGGTTCCAAAAAGAAGAGTCAATTTTTCGGGCTCCAAAGATAGATTGTTTTTCTCTTTTTTTGGCGCCTCGCCATTGTTATCCGGAAGGATAATTTTTTGTTAGATGCGACCGCGCTTTACGCTCCAATCTTTCGCAATTGCGAAAGGATTTCCGCTGCAATCGCTGGCGAAAGAGTTTGTTCGATCCTATTTTAATTTCGATAATTCCTTCATTGTATTATATTCTAAATCAGCAACCGAATGGAGAAGAACCTTGATTTCACTGAGCAAACGCTCCTCCCCTTTTTTTCCTAAAGAATCAAACAAAAAGGCAATTTTTGTCCAGTGGTCTGCGATCTCTTTGAATTGAAGAAAAGAATTTTTAAAAATAGGATCTTTTGTTAACTCATACGCTTCTAAAAGAAAGTCCCGATACAAATTGCGAAAAATAGCACCGCCCGTTCCTGCTTTTTCCATCATCAAAGCAGTGGTTTCAAAATCTCTTTGGATGTCTTTGGAAGTAAGAAACCATTTCTCCAAATAGGATGCTAGTTTTCTAATCCCTTTGTAGGATACGTTCGTAATAGGAGGACTTAAGTATTCACGAGCATTATTTTTTGCCGCAAGGACCACAACCTTCTCCAAGTTAGCCTGTTTTTTCCCCAGACCAATGGTATAAAAAAGATTTTTGGATGCCATTGGTCCTTTTTCGCTTCTTGCCAATTCTAAACTTTTTAAAGAAGTTTGTACCTTGGTCCCTTGTTGTTTTGTATCCACCAAATAAGCGTTTATCTCATCATACCCATAAAGAGCAGCATAATGACCTGCAAAATGAAAGGGTTTCGAAAAATATTCCAAATGAAAACAATCCAATTTTAAACCAACAGGTATTCCCGAATCTACAAGATCCCGAACCGATGACCAGGCCTTTTGTTTCGATGTTGTTTCCCTAATCTCTAATTTTAGATTTAGATTTTTAGTTATATTTTCTGTAAGCCCGTCCGGTTTGATTCGCCCACCAATAAAGGGAAAATCCATCGACTTCATACTCCAAAAGATAAAACTAAGACCTTCTCCAATCCCAAATAACAGTGGCTCCGAAAGTTCGATCCCAATATGTTTTAGAAGTGTTCCTGTAGTTGTTGTTTCACAATGAACTCCCGTGAAGTGAGAAAGTTTATTTAAAATCATAGAAATTTCGTTCCCATGTAGGGATCCAATCGTATAAGTTGCTACTTGTCAGAAAGGTATTTGGATTCATGTTACTTCAGAAGTTTAACCAAGCCCAACATCGAGAGCCATCATAAGAACAAATCCAAACATAGCACCAAGAGTTGACATTTCCGTTTCTTTTCCGGTATGAGATTCTGGGATGAGTTCCTCTACCACTACAAAAATCATCGCCCCCGCAGCAAACGATAAAGCAAACGGCAAAATACTTTCTACATAAAAAACAAGGGCTGCCCCAAGTAAGCCACCAATTGGTTCTACAAATCCAGAAAGTTGCCCATACCAAAAACTTTTACGGGCCGAAAAACCTTCACGTAACAATGGGATGGAAACAGCAGCACCCTCTGGAATATTTTGAATCCCAATTCCAAAAGCAACCACTACTGCTGCCATCAATGCCTCATATGTGAATCCATCACCTAGCGCACCAAAGGCGACTCCAACGGCCAAACCTTCAGGGATATTATGAAGTGTGATTGCTAAAATTAGAAGTAAACTCCTTTGAAAAGAGGACTTCCCACCTTCCAGACGATTTTCTTCCAATCCAACATGAAGGTGAGGAAGAAGTTTATGTAATAAATATAAAGACAAACCACCTGATAGAAAACCAAAACTTACATGGAGCCATGCAGGGTTTCCGGCACGTTCTGAAAGTTCAATTGATGGTAATAGAAGAGACCAAAAACTCGCCGCAATCATAATGCCTGAAGCAAAACCGAGCATAGCATTAAAAACGGGTCTTGGGACTGTGCGGAAGAAAAAAACAAATCCAGCACCAAAGGCTGTACAAAACCAGGTAAACCCAGTGGCAAGTAATGCCAAAACCACTGGATGAAATGATAATAGAGAATCTAACATCTATTTGGCTGGCATCATTCCGACAAATAAAGAACTCATTTCTTTTGCACGCCAAAGCCCATCGGAATCTTTTTCCATAGTCACTGGCCGAAAACTAGAAGCACCGCGAGTGGCCACAAAAAGTTTAATTTTGCCTGAGGATTCCTCACCAGAATAAGGGTTTGTATATGTATCTACAGTGAATGGCAAACTTGCTGTGTATCCATTGGATGGTTCTGCTCCTTTCCAATAACCATTGGATAACATTTTGTATTTATCCAATTGACCAAGAAGATATTTATCACCATTCCCTAATTCCATTCCATCCACTGCTGTTGGTTTCGTAGACTTTTGTCTATTTTTAGAAAGAACGGAAAGAGTCACAGCTTTCGTTCCAAGTTCTTGGTTTTTCCCATAAAGAGAAATCGCAAGGACAAGGAGGGCCGCTCCCCCTTCGGGTGTGGTGGCAACCGATGTTTGAAGGGATTTGAATTCTTCTAACGATGTCGGTTCAGATGGGAAAACAACTGGGTTCCTGGAAGTTAAGTTTTGGGCAAAGACCTGACCTGTTAGAAAGAAAAGGAGAAATACCAAAATAGGAAGTTTTTTCATAATCGTAGAATGTAGGGAATTTACCGATATTAATCAATTTATTTTCGATTGGCTTTTTAAAAAAAAGAAGACAGGGATTAATTACCAATAAATATGCGTTAGCAGATTATAAACTAACAAAGGGTTAAATGAGAAATTTAAAATTTAAAACCATTCCAATCATCTGGTTATTATTAACTTTCAGCTCTACATTCAATTGTGGAACAGAAAAAAAAGAAGACCAATCAACTGCACTAATCCCTTTATTAGCTTTAGGTTCTTCCGGTGGTAGTGGCGGGAAAGCGGCAGGAGAAAGATGCATTGTAGATACAGAATGTGCGGCAAACTTATTTTGTGCCAACGCATATAATATTAATACTCCTTATATTTACAATCTTTGTACTGCAGTACCAGCAGTTTCAGGAACCATTTCAGGTAACGGGACTGGATTATCGGCTACACTCACATCCTCTTCACCTGTTGCTGATTTTTCTGTGACCATCAACACCCCAGGAAAATACACTTTTTCTGTAACTTCAACCGATATTTCATCTTCTGTTGTCAAACCTGAAATAAGTGTCTACCCTCAGTCAGGTAGAACGGCACTTCTACAAGCAACTAGAAATTTTAGCAATAACCATCAAATTAACGCATACAATTTTTCAACTCCAGGTACTTACAGGGTAAGAATATCAACTTACTATTATTCTGGATCATTTGGCGGCGGAATTCGCCTTTTCGCAGCAAACAATGCTGTAGCTTCAGGCGGTGGAAGCTGCACATATACTTATAGTGGCAAAAATCGCTGTGATGATTATGCAGTGAACAGCTTACTTCTTAATACTTATTGCACAACTTATTTGGGAACTGGAGTCACCAGTGCTAATTCATGCGCAGTTCAAAATGCAGCAAAAACTTTAATTGGTAGATGTACAAAAGGAGTCATTCGTGGTTCAACTTACGGGAACGGCATGGTCACCAGAAATTACTACGATACCAGCTTACTTTCAGAAGTAACTTTTGATTGTGATGTTGATAATGGTGTCCAACTTTAAAAATTAGTTAAAAAAAACTTTACGAAAGCCTTTTGTTAAAGGAAGGTTTTCGTATGAAAAAAATTTCCATTTTTTTACTAATACTTACCCCTCTCCTACTCACCGCACAAACATTAAAAGATGCGAAAGAATTCCAAGCACTCTCTAAAAAAATGTGTGCAAAAACTTCTGAGTGTATGAAAGAAAAGTTAAAAGATCTTCCTGCCGACCAAAGAAAGATGGTCGAATCTCAATTTGTGAATGGGAACGTCTGCGAATCTAGATACAAAAACTACGTGGTAGAAGGCCAAAAACCGGCAAACAACCAACCCACAAAAAAACTCACTAAACAAGATTTGGAAGATATGAAAAAATGTGCCAAAGACATGGCTGCGTTTTCTTGTGCTGATTTAGAAGATGGAAAAGTCCCAGAATCTTGTGAAAAATTTCAAGAAGAAGATTAAACTTAAACTTCTATCCAATACGGGCTAATATCACCTAGCCCGTGTTTACCGGAAAGTCGCAATATCAATCGATCCATTCCAATAGAAATCCCGGCGCAATCAGGGAATCCATTCTCCAAAGATCTAAGAAAATCCTCATCCATCGGGAATACTTCCTTCCCTAATTTAGAACGTAACTCTTGTTCTTCGGCAAATCTTTTCCTTTGTTCTTTTACATCACTGAGTTCATAAAAAGCGTTTGCAAGCTCTAGGCCGTCCCAATATATTTCAAATCGTTTTGCCACCCCATCCACAACTTTAGCAAGTGCTGCACATTCTGGGGGATAATCATATAAAAATACAATTCCCTCCCCTAACTTCGGTTCAACTAAATTGAGAAATACCAAAAAAAAGAGATCTTCATACGGCCATTGGATGATTTCCGAAATAGGTGAAGAAGAGAGTTTTTTTGCCTCTATCGTTTGTAATAAATCTTCTTTTAAAAAACCATGACCAACATTTTGGAGAAAAACCTCTTCCACAGATAAATGGCGAATCCATTCGGGACTAGATGATTTTTTTTGGTCTTCTTCTTTTCCAAAAACAAAAATCAATTCTCTTAAAAACGTTTCGATAAATTGTCTCAAAGAAGAATCATCCATACCTTTGGCATAAAGTTCTAACATCAAAAATTCTTTGGAATGAAACCCGCTACCCATCTCGCCAGAACGGTAAGTATGTGCCAATTCAAAGATACGAGTCATCCCTTTGGCCATCATTTGTTTCAAACAGTATTCAGGAGAAGTGATGAGATATCCTTTTTCTCGTCCACTGGGAGAACGTACTTCAAATGGATCGAGATATGGTTCCATCCCCACAACAGGTTTTAAAGTAGGAGTATCCACTTCCAAAAAACCATCTCTCCATAAAATCTCACGAACCTTTCGTAATACTTGGGATCGAAAAATGAGTGTATCTTTTGAGAGTGAAACCATACCATTACCTCCAATGGCAAAAAAAACGAAATACCTCACTGTACGTGAAGTTCAGAATGCGTATGAAATTGTCATTTTGTCTAAGAACGTACATCCCGAATTGGAAGAAGAATTGGATTCGGTCATGCACATGTTGTTCTTCCAAACTAGATCACATATCCAGATGGACCTTTCGAACCTGCCCTACCTTCCCCTAACACTCCTTACTAAACTCTTAAATATTGCCCGTGACCTTCGTTTGAAAAAACGAGTCCTTGTCCTACTTGGGTTACCTTTGTCCGGTTATATTTACTTAAAACGATTTGGCCTAATCCGACTTGTTTTTCCGAGTGAGGCCATTTTTAGGGAGTCCCATCGAGTTCCCAGGGGATAATTTCTAAATTCACGCCCATTTCACCTAACAAAAGCATAGTCCTTTTGTCGAGCACCACACCTTTTGTGAATTCAGATGCAAACTCAACCGAAACGTAAATGGTCGACTCGTAACTTTCAGTGAATTCTTTTAGGTTCTTACGAACAGGTGCTAAGGTTTTAAGCAAATTCCAAATATGATCGAGGACAGGAAATTCAGGCCCTAACTTAGAATTGAGCTGCCAATGACTTGGAATTGTCATATTTTCTATGTCTTTTACATCGGCTCCGTGGTAATAGTCCGGTTGGATGCCCAATTTCTCAGTGACTTCCAATGGGCGTAACTTTGGCCCAGAGAGGGCGAACATTGCCCACGATTTTGCTTCTCTTTGCGTTCCTGATTCCATTTTTTACTTTTTTTTTCTACTACAAGAACCAAATTGAGAAAGAACTCAAGGGAAAAACATGAAAAATATTTTGGTAATTGAGGACGATCCGGACATCGGGAACCTAATCCGGAAATCTCTCGATTCTGCTCACTACACAACCTCCGTTTTTGAAAATGGCGAAGACGGTTTGAAATTTTACAAATCCAATCATCCTGATTTAGTGATTCTGGATCTCTCTCTACCGGATATTGATGGTATGGAAATTTGCCGTAGCATCCGAAAATCCGATGAAAGCACTCCAATTTTTATCCTTTCCGCAAGGACAGAAGAAATTGATCGCATCATGGGACTTGAGTTAGGTGCTGATGACTACATCACAAAACCTTTTTCGGTTCGTGAACTTAAAACCCGAGTGGATGTTTTCTTTCGTAGATGGGATAAAAAAATAGGGATCAAACCAAATGTGGGCCAAGCAGGAGAAATCATTCGTGGTGCACTTAAAATTGATTCCATCCGTCGTCGTGTCACTCTGAACGAAAACATCATCAATATTTCTAGAAAGGAATTTGACATCTTACAACTATTAGCTGGATCACCGGGAAAAGTTTTTTCTCGCGAAATGATTTTAGAATCAGTTTGGGGAGTGGAATGGGATGGATTCGAAAGGATGATCGACAGTCATATCAAACGCATTCGTTCTAAACTAGAAAAAAACTCTGCACAACCAGAATGGATCGAAACCATTTGGGGAATTGGATACCGTTTCACTGACAACTTTGAGAACATAGTCGTTCCTGAATGAACTATAGAATATGGAAGAAGTGAAAAGAGATAAATCCCTCATCGACGAAATTAAGTTGTATGAGAAAAAAGCCAAAGAAATTGAACAAAGAGCCAAGGAGAAGTATATGGAACAAGTAAGCGACATCAAACAAAAGTTAGGTAAAGCAAGTGAAGAGGCTTCTATCAAAGCAAAAGAAGTCATCGACAACGTAGGGTCTTATGTAAAGGAACATCCACAAAAAGCTGCCGTCATTGGTTTTGGTGTGGGTCTTGGACTTGGACTTGCTCTTGGCCTAATTTTTAAGAAGAAATAATTGGACGAGAAACATACAAAACATCGTAAAAAAGGCGGAATCAAATCCGCCTTCGAAGATTTAGTCGCTAAGGTTTTTGCCTATGGCGAAGTGATGGTGATCTACATCCAGAAGAATCTCCAAATTTATATTAAAAATTTGGTGCTTTCTTCTGTTTGGGTTTTCACTTCTATCTTTCTTATTTTTTTGGGACTCTCGTACGTTTCGTACGGACTTTTTTTAAGCATCCAAAAGTTTCTAGCAGCTGGGGATCCCATCCTTGCCAGTTTTGGAACAGGGTTTGGATTTTTAATTTTTGCAATTTTCTTTTTATCACTTGTTCTAAAGAAAAAATAATCCCATGCGATTCAATCCACTAAAAGACCATGAACGTTATTTAGACAAAGATCCCAAGGACATGTCACTGACCGAACTTCGGATGTTACTCAAAATCAAACGGATGGACTTACAATTGGGTTGGAATGAATTTGAAGGCAAAATCAAATTCTGGCAACGAGTGGTCCGCTCTATTCGTGAATCAGGAATGGTCGACCAAATGAAAGAAGGAATCCAATCTTACTTACAAAATAAAACTCCCAAAGAATAAGGGTTTCACCACTCAAAGCCGATCTTTGTAAAAACAAAGAAGGACTCCTCATGGCTTCAGATGAAATCTTAGTATTTACCACAATGGGCGATCGCGATATGGCCGAAGAACATATCTCCGAAATGTTAGAACAAGGAATCATCATTTCCGGAACCATCTTCCCAGAAGTGGAACTTGTTTATTTATGGGAAGGAAAAATCACGGTCGATACCGAAAACAAAATCCTTCTCAAAGCAAAAGCTGACAAGTACAATGCGATCGAAGAATACATTATGAAACGTCATCCTTACATTGCTCCAGAAATCATTCGTATGGACGTAAGTTTTGGAAGCCCCGCCTATAAAGCATTTGTCGAAGAAAAAATCAAAAAAAATAGTTAGAACCTAAATTCAAACTTAATTCACAATCAACCAATCCTTCTGAAGGGACAAGTGCCTACTTTTTCTTTTTGTGAGTGGGCGCCTCGAATCCTTTTGGTAAGACCAACCTTCCTTTTGAAGAAACGACCGGGCGTACTGCGGGGTCCGCATTCGCTCCCGTCCTCTCGTCGGCCTCCCGCCTCCTCTGACCAAGCCCTTCGTTGCCCTGGCGCGGGATTCCCCCTTAATTCAAATCCAAAACTACCTCTCTCCCGATCAAAAAAAGTGTTGCCAAATGACTACATATCATTGATTAGTCAAATGGCTACACAATGGATTTACGAAGAGATGTTTTTCAGGCAATTGCAGATCCCACAAGGCGGGGCATCCTCCTCCTTGTGGCCACCCAGTCCATGACGGCAGGAGCCATTGCCTCCCAATTTGATACCAAAAGACCTACCGTTTCCAAACACTTACAAATTTTAACTGAATGTGAATTGTTAAAAAAAGAACCTAACGGTCGTGAGATGTATTATCACTTAAACCCAAACAAAATGAAAGAAATAGCAAACTTCATTGAACCTTTCCAAAAACTATGGGATGACCGTTTTAACAAATTGGAATCGGTAATGAAAAACTATAAAACGAAAGGATAAGAATATGGAACTCAAAACAAAAATATATGCAGAAGATGGAAAACAAGAGTTAAAAATTGAACGAAACTTCGATTTACCTGCCTCCTTAGTTTATAAAGCTCACACAGTACCAGAACTCATAGAAGAATGGATGGGAAACAAGGTCCTTCAGTTTGAAGCAAAAAACCATGGTAGTTGGATCTTTGAAACCAAAAATCCCGAAGGGATCGTTTTGTTCCGAGCCAATGGAGTTTTCCTTAATATGATCGAAAATGAAAGTTTTGTTCGAACCTTTGAAATGGAAAACACAGGTTTCCCCGTCCAACTTGAGTTTTTTGAGTTTCAAAATATTTCGGAGAACCAATCAAAACTCAAAATGCACATCCTCTACAAATCGGTAGAACAAAGGGACCAAATTTTAAAGATGCCATTTGCAATGGGAATCAACATGGCACACAATCAGTTGGAACAAGTACTTAGTGAAAAAGTTTGATCCGTAACTTCCGCGAAAAAGAAATGAAGTGAATTAGGACTATCAGACATGAAACAAACAAATCCAAAAAAAAATCAAATCGATTTATATTTCCAAAAAATCAAAAACTGGAAACAGGAATTTCAAATCTTAAGATCAATTGCATTAGAAATTGAATTACAAGAAGAAATCAAATGGGGGCAACCTTGTTATACTTTAAATGGACAAAACATATTCCTAATACACGGATTCAAAGAATATTTTGCGATTTTATTCTTCAAAGGTGCCTTACTCAAAGATCCGAAAAAAATACTGATCCAACAAACTAAAAATGTCCAATCAGCAAGACAAATCCGATTCCAAAGTGTTTCTGAAATCACAAAGCTAAAAACCATCATCAAATCTTATATCAAAGAAGCCATACAACTGGAACAATCTGGGAAAAAAGTAGTTATGAAAAAAACTTCGGAGTTTGAGGTTCCAGAAGAATTTTTAAAACAATTAGAAGAAGACCCAAAGTTACAGACTGCTTTTGAATCTTTAACTCCTGGAAGGCAAAGAGCCTACCTACTCCATTTTTCAGGTGCAAAAAAATCTGAAACCAGAAAAGAGAGAATCGAAAAACAAATACCAAATATTCTAAAAGGAAAAGGTTTAAACGATTAAAGTTAAACTTAAATTGCAAAATACTTTTTCCTTATCACATGGCTTACAAAGGAAAACAAGCAAACAAGGATTATATATTAATTTAGGAGAAATCAAATGTCAGAAAAAACAAAAAAAATAGCTTATTGGTTCTTTACCCTATGGTTGTCACTCGGGATGGTATCCACTGCGATTGTACAACTAATCAAACTTCCCGAAGAAGTAGAAAAAATCAACCAGTTAGGTTACCCTACTTATTTTCTTACGCTTCTTGGGGTTTGGAAATTGCTAGGTGTTGTGGCAGTCTTATCACCAAAATTTGTTTTGTTGAAAGAATGGGCTTATGCGGGATTTTTCTTTGCGATGTCTGGAGCTGCCATTTCCCATATCGCCTGTGGTCACCCATTCGGAGAAATATTTCCTTCCCTTCTACTTTTAACACTAACATTTGTTTCTTGGTATTTGCGACCTGCCAATCGCCGAACATAAAGTCGATTTATTTTGAAACACTTTTCCGTATCTTTTTTGGTCCTCTCCTGTTAAAAATCTGGATTGGACCAAAAAACAAAGTTTTTTCTATTTTTGTATTTTTATGCCCACTACTAAATAAAATTTTGATTTTGTTTATACTCCTTATACCAATGGTGGCATCCATAAAAAGCAATGAGCAAAAACACAATGTATTCCAGAGTCACAAAAGGAATTTCCTTTAAAGAATAAATGGTAATACAAACCACATCTACAAACACCCATAAAAACCAAGACTCCAACTTTCTTTGAGCAAGTAAAAAGTTAGCAACAATACTTCCCACAGTGGTAAATGCATCCCAATACAAAAACTCAGGTGGTTTTACAAAAATCCTGGGTAACCATAATGGCAATCGGCTTGTGATTTGCCCCAAAACATAAGTCCCCAAAAGAATCACAACAATAAGAACTAAGTTTTTTGATCTGCCTAAAGATTGGATTTTTACATAAACACCAGTTCTTTTACGCCAAACCATCCAACCATAAACACTTGATCCAAAAAAATAGATTTGTAACAACATATCGGAATAGAGTTGGATTTGGAAAAATAAAAAGAAAAAACAAATAGAAGTTAAAATCCCAAAAGGCCAAGTAAGGGTATGATTTTTAGATGCTAAGTAAACACAAAGAAGGCCGGTGGTTGTGCCTAGAAGTTCGATCAGACTCATCGGGTTACCGAATAAAGAGAAAATCTGAAGTTCTTTTGAAAAGAATAAGGACAAATCAAACATATTAAGACACTAAAAGAAGGTTCTTACTCTTTTATCCCACAAATTCCGATTGATAAACAAATTGTATCTTCTTTTGGAACCTTTCCTTAACCAAAACCAGATCATTCATACATTCATTTACAAAGGTACAACAAAAACAAACTTTGATAAGCTAAACTTGTTTTGTCTAAATCCTAAAGAAATCTTCCTTAAAACCCTTTTCCCCTAGCCACTTACTTTGTAACAGATTATACCCTACAATTTCAAAATCACGAGAAATCCATTTCCTATATTTTTTTTTCGAACGAGAAAAAGCATAAGGATCAGTGAAATTCATTTCTTCTTTCATTACCGCATAATCTTCATTCGTTGGAACTGTAAAATATAGATAATTACAATACTTAGCCATTTTTTCCAAAACATCTGGAATCATAGAATCGGGAAGGTATTGGATCACAGAATTACAAATTCCAAGTTCCACCGGTTCCTTTTCTAACTTAGGAAGTTTAAAAGTTTCTAAGGATTCATGGTAAAGATGGAATTTATCAGAACGTTTGACCCAGTCCTTTTTCTTTAGATCTTCATAGGCATCTTTGGAAGCATCCACTGCATACACTTTCACCGGAGAAAATGTTTTTACCATCTCTCGGAGTAAAATGGCTTTTCCGAAACCGAAGTCGGCCATTTTGTAAACCGGAATCTCCATTAACAGAAAGAGTGCTTTTAAGTATTCTGCATGTTGTTTGGCGTTGTAAGATCCATCTACGTCTAACCCATTCCCGTAAATGTCAGACCAATAGGTACCATCAAACTCTTTCCCATTTTTACCAAAGCCGAAGTTTTGTTTTTTTAAAAAACTCTTCATTAAAACTGAACTCCTAAACTTTGGAGCTCTCGGATCATTTCTTTGATGTATTTTGGTTCCCTTGTAAGTTGGTCCACTTCCTTTTCAAAAGCCTTAGTTACCATAATGTTATCTTTTTTCACTCTGTTTAAATAAACCTCAAGAGTTTCTTTTGTGATTTTTTTCTCAGGAAAATCTGCCATCAGAGGATGAGAAAAAAATCTTTGTCTGATAGAATCTTCTAATTCTCGAATTTTGGATTTGATGATTCCAACAAATCGTTTGATGGATGAATCATGAAACGAAATATCTGTTTGTTGGTTAGGCAAAAGTTCATCCACTTGCAGTTTGATTTCTAAAATCTCCGCAATGTTCATATTGTCTCTTGCACCAGAGAGTTTAGTCATTAGTTTTGATTTACGTTCCCGTAGAATTGGATCTTGTTCTTTGTCAGGGTGAATGAGTTTTGCTAAGTTTTTAAACAAGGTGTTAATGTCTGTGCTAAGCAATCGTTCAGCTTCTAATTGCTTTTTTTCTTTTTCACTCTGTGCTTTTGATTTTTTACGTTCCCCGGAATGAGAACGGGAACCTCTAAAGTATTCAGCGCGATATTCTTCATATTTTTCTCGAAATTCTCTATACTTTTCTTCGTGTGATTCTCTTTCCTCTTCGGAATCAAACTCAGTCCGGTTCAAATCGTCCAAATCAATTTCTACACCAAACTTTTGTTTGATTTTTGATTCCATTTGACTTTTATGTCTAAGTCTTTCCATTCGTTCAAATTTAGTTTCTAACTGGTCCCTGTAATTCCCGTAAAAAGAAGAATCTTCCATCATGGAATCGTTACAAATATCTAAAAGATAACGCCGCAGGAATTCTCTTTGCATCTTTCCAAAAGAAAGCCTTTCCTCAAGAAGGATGGCACACATGAGATCGAAACGTTCTTTTTCTAATTTTTTTTGTTTTTCCAATTGGGGTAAAACATCTTTCAGATAGGTTTCGTTGACTAGTTGAAACAATGGTTCGATTTCTTTGGAACGCTCCAATGTTTCTTTATGTTTTTTTAAAGCATCATTAAACTCTTTTTGCGCTTTGGTTTGGTTAGAAGAAGAACCCGTCCAAATCAAAGTTTCTTCTGGATTGGCTGTAGTGGATTTAGACTTTTGTTTTGGCATTCCAAGGTGGGAAATCGCCAGATGAGTTCCACCTGGCGACCATTCGAAAGATTCGTTACTACGCTTTCATCAAATTCAAAGCAGCACCTGCTTTGAACCATTCGATTTGTTGCGCATTGTAGGTATGGTTCACAGAAATTTCATCTTTTTTCCCATCTTTATGATTGAGAACAAGAGTGAGAGGTTTCCCTTCTGCAAAACTTGTGAGTCCTACAATATCAATCACATCATCTTCTTGGATTTTATCGTAGTCATCTTTGTTTGCAAAAGTCAAAGCCAACATCCCTTGTTTTTTCAAGTTGGTTTCGTGAATCCGAGCAAACGATTTTACAAGAACCGCTCTCACACCTAAGTGTCTTGGTTCCATCGCTGCATGTTCCCGTGAAGAACCTTCCCCATAGTTTTCGTCACCTACCACAATGGATCCAATCCCTTGTGCTTTGTAAGCTCTTTGGGTTTGCGGAACTGGTTCGTAGTTTCCACTGAGTTGGTTTTTTACTTCATTGGTTTTACTATTGAAGATGTTCGTAGCCCCAATGAGAAGGTTATTGGAGATATTATCCAAGTGACCACGGAACTTGAGCCAAGGACCTGCCATTGAGATATGATCTGTTGTACACTTTCCTTTGGCTTTGATGAGTAGTTTTAGACCTTTGAGGTCTGTTCCTTCCCAAGCTTTGAATGGAGCAAGAAGTTGTAATCTTGTGGATGTTGGATCTACAATGACTTGGACCCCTGATCCATCTGCCGCCGGTGCAATAAAACCAGCATCTTCGACCGCAAAACCTTTGTTAGGGAGTTCTTCCCCAGTAGGTGGATCCAGTTTTACTTGTTCTCCTTTTTCGTTAGTCAAGGTATCAGTAAGTGGATTGAATCCTAAGTCTCCAGCAATGGCAAGAGCCGTTGTGATTTCAGGGGAAGCCACAAATGCGTATGTGTTTGGGTTTCCGTCTTGGCGGGCTTGGAAGTTACGATTGAAGGAGTGAACAATTGTGTTCTTTTCCTTTTTTTCTGCACCCACACGAGACCACATTCCAATACAAGGCCCACAAGCATTAGAGAAAACTTTGGCTCCAATTTTATGGAAGGAATCAATGAACCCGTCTCTTTGGATGGTGTATCGAACCAATTCCGATCCAGGAGTGATGGTAAACTCTGCTTTGGTTTTTAAACCTTTAGCAGCCACTTGTTTGGCAAGGGAAGCAGCTCTTGAGATATCTTCGTAAGAAGAGTTTGTACAAGATCCGATGAGGCCTACTTCTACTTTGAGTGGCCAACCATTTTTTGCAGCTTCTTCTTTCATTTTGGAAATTGGAGTCGCAAGGTCTGGAGTGAATGGACCATTTACATAAGGCTCTAACGTGTTGAGGTCAATTTCAATCACTTGGTCAAAGTATTTGGAAGGATCTGCATATACTTCTGGATCAGCTGTTAAGTGAGCTTTGTATTTGTTAGCAAGATCTGCCACATCACTTCTGTTAGTGGATCTTAAATAACGTTCCATGGATTCATCGTAACCAAAAGTAGAAGTGGTGGCACCAATTTCTGCCCCCATGTTACAGATTGTACCTTTTCCCGTACAAGATAGGGCTTCGGCACCAGGACCAAAGTATTCTACAATCGCACCAGTTCCACCTTTCACGGTGAGGATACCTGCTACTTTTAAGATTACGTCTTTTGCGGATGTCCAACCATTTAACTTTCCAGTGAGTTTGACACCAATGGCTTTTGGCCATTTGAGTTCCCAAGCAAGTCCCGCCATCACATCACAAGCGTCAGCTCCACCAACACCGATGGCAACCATTCCAAGTCCCCCAGCGTTTACTGTATGGGAGTCTGTTCCGATCATCATCCCACCTGGGAAAGCATAGTTTTCTAAAACCACTTGGTGGATGATACCGGCACCTGGTTTCCAGAAACCAATTCCATACTTATTAGAAACGGAGGATAAAAAATCATAAACTTCTTTGTTTTCTTTGACAGCAATACCAAGATCCACACCGGATTCGTCTTTTGCCGTGATTAAGTGGTCACAGTGAACGGTGGAAGGAACCGCTACTTTTTTACGACCAGCTTGCATAAATTGGAGAAGCGCCATCTGCGCTGTTGCATCTTGCATTGCCACTCGGTCTGGTGCGAAGTCAACATAATCAACACCGCGCCCAAAACTCTTTGTTGGATTTCCATCCCAAAGGTGGTTGTATAAAATCTTTTCTGTAAGTGTGAGGGGTCGACCCACTACCTTCCTGGCTTGTGCGATGGCCGCTTCCATTTTGGAATAACGCGCCGCAATCATTTCTATATCAAATGCCATCTGAACCTCTTATACCTATCAGACCGCAGGAAAAAAGGGAATCAATCGAAAATTAAACTACAAGTAGTAAAATCAGTAAATTTGGGTCACTTGTGAGAACCAGTATCTTTTTTAGCCGTCAATACGGACATAAACTTCATCCGCTTTGAGGATGAGCCCGGATTTGATTTCGATCAGTCTGGTATTGACAAAAACTCCGTCTTGGTATGGTGTCACAATTCCCGTGATGATGACATCGAGTTTCAAAACATCACCTATTTTCCGCAAGGTGGCAGTGTCAGTGGGAACATCCAAACCAAGTCCAGCTTCTTTTAAAACCTTTTCATTGGCCAAGCGGTCTAAAATTTGGAACCGATCTTTTTTTACAAGTTCTGTGGTTAGTTTTTCAGCAAGGATATCGCCGTAGGGGCTTTTTTTACCCTCATGGTCTAAAAAAGTTAAAACAACAAGTCTTTGTGGTTTGAAATAAAAACCTTTTTCTGAGAGAGATAGGGCCAATTGTTCGAGGGGGGGAACGATTTTTTTTTGGGGTTTGGACTCTCTTTCATCTCCCAAATAACAAGCGCTAAAGCTAAATAAAATCAAAACAAAAATTATTTTTTTAAAACGCAAGTTCCATCCCAAGTGAGGTAACATATTCATAAAACGATTTTCCATTAAACCCATTCCCGTACATAAAACCACCGGGAACCCCAATTAGCATACCGTCTTTATAAAACTGGTTCTGAAAATTAAGAAAAAAAGTAGTTTTTAATTTTCCAGGATGTTTGCCACGGAAACTAGCAGCAAAAGTCTCTGGAGAACGACCATTTTGGTCTTTTACCTGTAATAAAGGGTCGTTAAAGACATTAAAAATTTGATTCCCAACATAAAGAGAATAGTTCTTAGAAGAACCCAGAAAAAAGATAAAACCGAGAGAGGCAATGTCTTGGGCCGGCAAAAACCCCATTTGCCCATTGGCATAGGATCCAGGTTTTGCATTTACATAATTGTATTTAACATTTAGTTGGACTTTATCACTGCCAAAAAAAAAAGAAAATTTTCCACCTTCCGCACCATAGGCTGTTACTGGATTTTCCGTTTTCACCTGATAAACAGAGGTTTGTACTTTGAGAAATTGTGCCGGTGAAAAACTTCCCTGGTATTCATAGAGTTGTTTTGGATCTACCAACAATCTCCTATTGGTATCCAACTGACGAAAGATCATTGTTGCAGAAGGATGAATTGGTGTCACAGGAATTGGTTGCGCCAATGATGGTTCACCACTTTGTTTTGCATCCCAAACATTGATAGAGGGAGGAGAAAGATCAAACTCCAATTTGTTCCCAGAATTGGAGTTTGGATTTCCTTCGAGAGGATTGTTCCCATTTTTTTTAGACCCTGTTAGGAACCCCAAAGAAAGAGACTTTAGATGATTCGAATATTCTGAATTACCGGGAGATTTTTTTTTTGAGTTTGTTTTAACAGGAGTTGTAAGTAAATATTCTTCACCTAACCCTAATGAGTTGGGAGGTTCTAATTCTCTGACAGCAGACTCTTTGATGGGAGCGATAAAAACTACACCAAGAAGACCTAAACCAGAGAAAAGGGAAACATATACCGAAGATTTCGGGGAGTACATAAAGAAACTGTAGAAACATATTTCCTAATTTCCAAAGGATGTAAATCTATTTTTAAAATAAGAACATTGAATCCCCATACGAATAAAAACGAAACCCGTTCTTCAATGCATACCGATAAGAATCCAACACAAGTTGAGTCGTAGCAAAGGCACTGACAAGAAGAAGGAGACTCGACTTGGGCAAATGAAAGTTTGTGATCAATCCTTGCACAGAATCAATCTTGTCACCTGGCGACAAAAAGATGTCAGTTTGACTTGATCCTACCTTATATTTCTGTAGTTGAGAATCAAAAACAGTTTCTAAAACACGGAGCGTTGTGGTTCCGACAGCGATGATCCTCCTTCCCTCTTTTCTTGCATCGTTTAACTTTGTTGCTGTGGATTCAGAAACTAAGTATTTCTCCCTATGTAAAGTTTTAGTCTGCCATTGTTCGGTGGTCAAAGGACGAAATGTCCCATAACCAATTTGTAGTTCCACTGGCAAAAACTCTGCACCAAGTGTTCGGAACGTATTTTTTAACTCTTCGGTGAAATGAAGGCCAGCGGTAGGTGCCGCAACCGATCCTGATCGATTGGCAAAAATCGTTTGGTATCTTACCTTGTCTTCTTCTGTTACATTCCGTTTGAGATAAGGTGGGATTGGAATATTTCCAAAAATTTCAAAATCGGAATCAGAAATTGATAACTCAGAGCCTAGAAAAGAAAGTTCTTCTTCCGGGCCATGGTAAACAAACTGATAGTTGGGGAACCCCACTGGAGACAACCTATCACCTAACTTTAATTTTGCCCTATTTTTTAATATACACAACCAAGTTTGGTTTTGGGTGTCTTGTGGTTCTAAAAAAATCGATTCATGGATTCTACCTGATTCCACTTGTAAAAACACACGCCGATAGGATACTTTTGTCTCATTATATACAAAAATATCACCTGGTCGAACCAAGGTTGTGATGTCTCGAAACAAAGGTGCTTCCCAATATTTTAATTGGGCACGATCCACCACAAGGAGACGCGACTCGTCCCTATTTTCTAAGGGAAATTTAGCAATCTGCTCTTCGGGAAGGTGGAAATCGTATTCGTTCAAAAAATCCATCTATAGATAGCCTTGGGAAAACCTTGTCAATTAACCAGAAATATTGGGAATGGTAGGAGAACTATGTGGAAATTTTTCGAAACCGTTGAGAAACGTGGAAAATGGATTTTGAGCCTCTTACTTTTGGTTCTCCTTGTCCTTTCCGTTTCCAGGTCCAAACAAAAGTCGGATTTTTTAGATTATTACCATGCTGCGGAACGCTGGGAAACAGGTGAAAATCTCTACAGGTTTGATGTTGCTTTTGAACTCCAAACCAAAATCAAAACAATGGAAGACCTTTTCCGACCAGAAAATCTCCATTTGCTTTCGGCTCTTCAAAACGAAACAGCAACCTATATCTACCCTCCTTTGTTTTCTTTTTTACTCATTCCATTTACTTATCTCAGTGAGCCAGGGGCGGCCCTTGTTTTTGAAATTCTGAGTTGGATCTCTTTGTTTGGAATCCTTTACTTATTATTCCAAAATAAAGAACTAAACCTAAGCCACTCCAAATATCCTTTTTTGATTCTTCTTGCCTCTCTGATTTTCAATTTTAGATTTTTAGAAAGTCATATCCAAAATAACCAGGTGGGGCTTCTTCTCATCCTACTCATCTTCGTAGCACTCACGATACGATCTCATTGGTTGAGTGGATTTTTATTGGCCCTTGCAGTTAGCATCAAAATCACTCCTCTTGTTTTTTTATTTGTGTTTGTCTACGAAAAACAATACAAACGAATCCTTTGGTTTTTGGTTGGTATGATTGTTTGGAATGCAATTCCACTTTTGTATCATTGGGATTATACCATTCAAATGACATCAGAATGGCTCCGCGAAATTTTAGGGAATGCGTTCAGTAATCCCCTCCTTCGTTCTTGGAAAAATAACCAATCCTTAAGTTCTACATTGGCTAAATATTTTGTGTCTGGTGCAGATATGATCAACCAACCAACTTACTCGATGCCATTTGTAAATTTGTCCTTGTCCACTTTAAAACTCATTCAACTTGTGTTTATGATTCTATTTGGAGTTCCACTATTGTTATTATGGAGAAAGAAAAACAAAAAATGGGAAATTGTTTCTCTTTTGTTTTTAGTTTCTGCACTCTTTAGTGGAATTAGCTGGGTTCATAGCTTTGTGATTTGTTTAATTCCCGTTTATTTTATTTTGAATCAAGTAACAAACAAAATAGATAACAAAAAGGAATTATACATTCTACTTGTGATCTTAAGTTTACCACTGATTGCCCATCGAACATTTGTTGGAACAAAATTAGAAGCAACACTGTCAATGTTCTCTATTTTATTTTATACAACTAGTTTCTTATACTTCTACATTGTAAGGTTTGCATTCCATGAAACAGAAAATCGGCATTGATGCTAGACCTCTTGCTTATGGAATGACGGGGAATTCAAGATACTTAGCAGAAGTATTAAAAATCATTCTCCCAAAACATAAAGAAAAAGAATTCTTTTTATATACGAACAAACCCATCCATCCTGTTTTTCGGGATTTATTAGGTCCAAATACAAAAGAGATCCTGGAACCTAAAAAAATCCCAGGACCAATCTATTTGAATTTTATCCTTCCAAAACGTTTAAAAAAAGATGGAATTGAAGTTTTTTGGGGCACCATTCAAATGTTACCGTTTCGAAAACTTCCTATTCCAAGTTATGTAAATTATCATGACCTAAACTTTATCTCTGCCCCAGAGACAATGGCGAAATGGAATTACATACAACATAAACTTTTGTCACCGATCACTATGAAAAATGCGGACAAAATCTTTTGTTTGTCTAAAAACACAAAAGAAGAAATCACCGCATACAATCCATCCTACGAAAAAAAATGTATAGTTGTTTATCCGGGTGTATCCAAACAAAAAACCGGAAAAGTAAAAACCAATTTTCCTAAAGATTTTTTTCTAACAGTTGGAACTTTAGAACCAAGAAAAAATATCAATCGCCTAGTAGACGCATTTTTAGAATTCAAAAAGAACCATCCAAAAGATAAAAACTTTTTACTCATTCTTGGTCGAAGGGGATGGGGAGAAGAAGGTGAGTTGTTATACCAAAAGTTAAATGACCCAGAAATTCAAAAACAAGGCGTTCAGTTTTTGGAAAAACCTGACGACTCCACTTTGGCAGAAGCATTTAAACAATGTAAGGCGTTCTTCTTCCCTTCTTTACACGAAGGATTCGGATTACCTCTTTTGGAAGCTATGTTAGAAGACAAACGTTGTGTTGCTTCTGATATCCCCGTTTTTAAAGAGATTTTATCTGAAAAATGTGATCTTTTTGTCCCACCAAAACAAACAGAGGTTTGGACTCAAACCTTCGAACGAATGTCAGGACCTAAAAAAGTCAGGTCTCCGAAATTTCCCGCCAAACAATGGACATGGGAAGAAACAGCGAAAAAAATAGAAGAGGTAATTTTTTTATGAAATTTCTAAACAAATGGATATCAAAATGGAAAGAAATCCAAAGCAAAAAGGAAGCGGCTTATTTTGGCACTTCTTTATTTGATGAATTAACGATAAATCCCATCCCTTCTCTTTTATTGATTACAGCAGTCGTTCTGTTTTTTGTTTATAGCCTTCCATACGCATTTTATCTAGGGAAGTTTTTTTTCTGGTTCGTTGGAGTGTTAGAAATCACAAAAGTTTTAAAAATTCCTTTTTTAGACGAACTAAGATATTATCATTATTTATCCGCATTTGTCTATTTTTACATAACCGTATCTCTACTAATTGACGTTAGCCGCCTTTTAAACAAATGGAATAAAAGAACTGTTTTTGTAAAAAATGAAATTTGGCAAATCCAAAGATTTGGATTCGGAAAAAAGCTGGTCAAAGTCAACTTTGAAACTAATCAAATTCAATTAGGATATGAACATGGTGGGTTAAGCGATTACATTGGTTGTAATCGAATGATTTGGGAAAAGGACGGAAAAACTGTACTGACCACTCCGTTCTTTTTCCCTTATAAAAAAAATAAAATCATCGTGAATCGAGTTTTGAATCGTTAAACCGGAATCTGATTCTTGAAAAAGTTATTCATTCTACTTTTATTACTTTTCCTGTTTTTGTTTCATCTTAGATACCTATCTCGGGCCTTTGACTGGGATTCTTGTGTCTATGCACTTAATATCCAAAAGGATCGAGTAGAATCTGCATTTTTTAACCCACACCATTTGGGTTTTGAATCTTCGGGTCTACTCTATTGGAAAATGATTCGTTCTATATATCCAACAACGGACATTATGTTCTTTTTAAGATTGCGGATTCTCAGTTTTTCATTATTTTTTTTAGGGCTCTTTATTTGGGTTTATTACAAACTATATAAGGATCTATTGCTTGGAATCATCCTTGCTCTTGTCATCCAAGTTAGCCAAGCGTTTTGGTTCTATAGTTTGCATAACGACACACCACTCATTCATTCTTGTTTGATGGCACTTCTATTTTTATATACAATTTATTTCCTTAGACAAGGGTTACAAACAAAACATCTCATCATTCTATGGTTCATCCAACTCTTTAGTATCTACTTTCATCAATCGAATGTCATTCATTTTGGAATGGTACCTATGGCAGTATTCCTTTCGCCAAATCGTAGTTTTGGTAAAAAACTTAGAATCATCTTCCTTTATCTGACCTGTTTAGGAATGGCAACGATCCTATCTTATTTGTTTGTTGGATTTATCATTTTAAAAAGAGGCCTTGGACCAATCGATGAAAAACATTTTTCCTTTTGGATGTTCCTTTATGCTGCCATCAATCGCTGGGGGACTAGCCTTGGTGAAGAAAAAAACTATGTTCTCTACTTCTATCGAGGGATAGGAGATGCGTTCCTTGTATTCCAGAACGTCATTCCTAAATTTCGTGTGAACCTATTTGACTTCCAGAACCCCAAACATCTCCCCTACAATTTAAATCTTTTATTCTGGATTTTTAGTTTGTGTCTGGGAATTTTGAATTTCCGTACTATGTGGGCCCGATACAAACAAGAACTATTGGTGATGTTGTTTTGGATCATTCCATCCATCGGATTTTACACATGGTGGGAAGGGTATTTTTTTGAATTTTGGGTTGGGACTACGATTGCACTTTGGATACTTAACTCCTATACTTTGCAATCCCTAGCCATACCGATGTTACCAAAGTTTTCTAAGGCCATCCTTCATTCCATCTATCTTGTTTTATTTCTATTTTACTTCAGTACAAATTTTACCTTCTCCACACTTCCTAGATCCATTGGTCCAAAATTTGGATATACCGAAGGAATCCAAGGACCTGTTGAGAAGTTAGCCGAAGAATCAATTTACCGTTAGGAACCAAACAAATGTTATTTAACTCTTTTGAATTTTTAGTTTTCTTTTTTGTAACGATCATTGTAGGAAACATTCTAAAGAATCGTTGGCAAAAACTCTTTTTTTTACTTACCAGTTACTACTTTTACATGGCTTGGCAACCTTCTTCCATATCCTGCACAGGAATGGCAGCGGAGGGATTAAAATTTTATACCGATAGACTCTATTGTGATTTTAAAATTAATCCCTATGTTTTTATTTTAATTTTTTCAACCATCATCGACTACTTTGCAGCAAGACTGATTGAAGAAAAACAAGATGGAGATAGTGCAAGAGGATGGTTACTGGTATTATCTCTTGTAGTAAATATTGGAACCCTTGGGTTTTTCAAATACACTGATTTTTTATTAGGAGTGATCAATGACATCCATCTTTTGGGTTCTTATCAATTCCCTAAACAAAACATCATCCTTCCTGTAGGAATCTCTTTTTATACATTTCAGTCGATGAGTTATACCATCGATGTTTATAATCGTAAAATTGAAGCAAGAAAGTCATTTTTAGATTTTGCGCTATATGTTGCATTTTTTCCACAACTGGTTGCAGGTCCAATTGTCCGTGCTGAAACTTTTTTCCGCGACTTAGACTTTCGTCTTGGGGTATACAAAGAAAACATTGATACCGCTTTTGCTCTAATTTTAATTGGTTTCACAAGAAAAATCGTCTTTGCTGACAACCTAGCACGAGTTGTCGATTCAACCTTTGCAAATTACCAAAACTTGAACTCTATTGAAATATGGACTGGAGCTTTGGCTTTTGGTTGGCAAATCTATTTTGACTTTGCCGGTTATACAGACATCGCAATCGGAGTGGCCAGATTATTCGGATTCCAATTTAATCCAAACTTCAACTTTCCAATGTCTTGTCGAAACATTGCAGACCATTGGTCCAGGTGGCATATTTCATTTTCAACTTGGATCAGAGACTACATCTATATTCCGTTAGGCGGATCGAGAGTAAGCGTAATCATGTATATCAGAAACATCATGATCACCTGGTTATTTGCAGGTTTATGGCATGGGGCAGCTTACCACTACGTGGGATGGGGAATTTGGCAGGGTACAATGTTACTTTCACATAAATTCTACGGAGACACTAAAGTTGCAAAATTTTTGAACAACAAAGGTGGAAGAGTGTATGACCTTTTGGCCCGTATCTTTACCATGTTCTGTTTGGCATTTGGTTTTATCATGTTTCGAGCAGAAACAATGGAAAAAGCCATTCCGATGATGAAAGCACTTGTATTTTTGAATGATTCTGTTGCCCCTCTCACTCGTTGGTCAAATTACCGATTCGGGATTTTACTTGTGATTTGTTTTACTGCAAGTTATGTTTTTTCGAAAAGACAAATCCCTACCCTTCTCACGGGAAGTTGGTTAAAATACACAACCTTTGTTATTGTAAACGTATTACTATTATTACTTTTTGGAGTCACTGAAAGTCAGAACTTTCTCTACTTTCAATTTTAATTATGAGCTTACTAAAAGAAACCATTTCCTTTTTTACCGATAAAAAGATTCTTTTATCATTATTTATTTTAATCGCATTGGAATGTATTCTTCAAGCAGGCTTTTATAAACCTTTTTTAAAGAAAAATTCCTATGCGTCCAATATCAACCGTGTAACAGAACATGTAGTATCGAAAAGAGATGTGTTAGATCCTGACATTCTCATTGTGGGAACTTCTGTTGCATTTGAAGGAATAAGTATACGAATTCTGAATGAAGAACTTCAAAAGTCTGGATGGAAAACGCAATCCATTGCCGTTCGTGGTTCGGAGTTGGTCGTCCAACATCGAATTTTGGAAGAATACTTAGATAAATTTCCAAATGTAAAAATTATCCTACACGTGATGGAACCTGGAATGCCTTGGGTAGATAGAAAATACATTGTTGATCCCACAATGGCAATGTTATCTGAACTTGGAAATTTTAAAGCAATTCCAACAGTTCTAAATTTTGAATATGACCTAACCTTTTCGAACTATTTATTTCTGACATTTAAATCTGTAGCGTATCGCAAAGATCTATCTGATTTTGTAATTAACTTTAACGAAAGACTAAAGGCAATCTCAAGAAGAAATAAAAATCCTAACTTAAATGCTTGGGATTATGAGAACGACCATCCTGAATCCATTGATGAATACCAATTAAAAAGTGTGGACGATTGTCTGAATCGTCTGGCGCTCCATCTTCCTCTTGATATCCCAAAGGCGTCGAATCCCGACCATAGACGTATGTTATTTGAAACTTGTGGAATTGCAAGTGTAGTCCCACAAGAATCCAATGCAACAGAGGATACAAAACGATATTTCAGAAGATTAAAAAAAATGTATGATTATATCGCAAATCGAAACATCCATATTATCAATGTCTTTGCACCATACTCAGATGTAATCAGAAAAGTAAACAATGCAGGTAGAATGCAAGTTTGGCATGATGGGCTTTCAGAAGCATTGGCACCTCATCAAACTTTGGACGAAATGGATCTCCAAGACTCTCTTGGTGAAACAAATGGAAAATATTGTTTTGACCTGATCCATTTAAACGAAGCCGGTATGAAAGAGTTCACCAAAATTCTTGCAAAGGAATTGGAGAAAAAAATTGGAAAACGCTGATATCACCTTAAACCAATTACAATCGGAAGTAAACGATTGGATTCAAACAATTGGAGTTAGGTACTTTTCTGAACTTACAAACTTAGCAATTCTTATGGAAGAAGTTGGAGAACTGTCGAGACTTATGGCAAGAAAGTTTGGTGACCAGTCCTTCAAATCTGGTGAATCGGCAGACAACATTCCAAATGAAATTGGTGATATCTTATTTGTATTAACATGTTTAGCAAACCAAATGGGAATTTCACTCCAAGATGTAATCCAAACCACTATCCAGAAAAACACAAAACGCGACTTAAATCGCCACAAAAACAATCCGAAACTCTAACCATTGGTTTCCGTGGGTATCCCCGCTTCTCTTCGAATTGCGTTCCAATAAGCAGAAAGATGAGCAGGATGTGAATTCATATCAGAAATACAATAGTCAAACTTAGTTCTAAAAATTGGATTTGTTTCTAAGGCTGATTCATATTGCGGATATTCAAAATACATTTTCTGAAAAAATTGTTTTTGGCCTTCAAAATCATAATCCTTACGAAAAAACATATAAGCATGGGCTAAATCATGCAAAAGATGCTCAAAAGCATCCCTTTTTCCTTCTACCAAACTTCCGCTAATCGCATCATCCCAACTAATTGTTGAATAACGATAACCTAAACTTTGCGATTCTAACATTTCCAACGAACTTGGATTATAATCAATAAGACGGATATCCCATTCACCTATATGCCACTTCCATAGTGCAAATCGTACGGTATCGGGCATTCCATAAAATCGAACTACTTCCAAAAATTCTTTAGATTCGTTTCGATTCGGTAACGGTTTTCCCATTCGTAGGAAGGGATGTCGTTTGACTCTTCGTTCTAAATAAAGTAACACTAATTGAAAAGAAAGCAAACTGTCGGATATATGACCTGATTCCCAATCAGTCTTTAAAGAGAGTAAGTTTGGTCCAATGAGCTCTGCTTCTTTTTTTAATTCAAGTTCTGGAATACAAATTTTTTTAAAGGATCCGTAAATGCGGCCGTTATCATGTGGCATATAATCTTTAATTAGATAAACCGTAGTAATCGGTTCCTAAATTAGCGATTCCTCCGGTTTCTCCACCAAGAAAAAACAAAGTTCCATCTGAAAACTTAACGCCACTATGTTTTGAAACACTATACTTGGCCATTCCCATATCGAAAAAATTATTACTCTTTGCATAATCAAGTTTTTCTATAACTCGACTTGGCTCACTTGTGTTATATCGATAGGCACCACCATAAAAAAGAATCCCACCATCCGGCAATTCTGATGCAATGCTCCACTCTCTACGAAATTTAGAATTCGCAATTGTAAATATTTGATTCCGAGTATAATCGTATAACATAGTCGAGTTGTTTAGATTTGATAACTGTGCTCCATAAATCAGAACATTTCCATCTGTTAGTTTCATACATTTCAAGGCACCTACAGGAACAGGTAACGTGGGACCCCAGGAAAATGTTTGTGTGTTAGGATCAAAGAACTCCGTTGTGTCTTTCGGAGCAAAAATCCCGTCGGTTCCACCAATCACAAATACACGACCATCATCGAGTAAAACTGAACAAGAAAACGATCTTGCAGTCATCATTCGATTGGTAACTGCTGTGAATACACCAGTGGCTGGATCATAAATTTCTGCAGTATTCAAAGATGTGTAGTAAGCAGGTGTGACAGGAACAAAGTCTCGTATTCCACCTAAAATGATTACTTTTCCATCTTGGAGTTTTACAATATTATGTAGATGTCGAGGTTCATTCATATTTCCAGTCGGTGTAATTGTTGCAGCATCAGTATCAAATATATAACTTGAAGTGAGGGCATATGCGTTTGCTAGTTGGATCCCTCCAGTAATCAAAAGATTTTTTCCATCCAACATCACACCGCGTTCACCCCGGGCAATCACAGGCAAACTTGGATTCGTGAGCGTAAAACTAGAAGACCCTTTACGAAGAATTTCTGCAGTTGACGACCCTCCATAAATGGCAATCACATCTTCATTTGCGTTTTGGAAGGCATCAAACTCAAATCTGCCAAAATTTAAATTAGGGCCCGAGACAAGACCAATAAACTGGACAGTCAAACTATTTGAAACTACATTGGATGCATTATCTTTTGAATTCAAAAACTGCAAAGTCAAAGAACCTGGGTTATTGGAAGAAAAGTTGGTCTCAAAGTACACTCTGTACGTAGTTTCATTAATCTTTTGTACAGATCTAAGCACAACCGAAGAAGCAAGAGGGCCACTCAGTATGGGAGGACCAAAATGTTCCAAAGGTTCTGAACTAACAAAATCCCAATATCTAGGTGAAAAAAATGTATAGTCAGTGATTGGGATGTATCCAGAGAGAGATACAGTAGGAACTTTGGTATCAATGACTATGGAGAGTTTATCATCCTCTAAAGTTTCACCTGAGTTAGAAACAACTCCTGACAAAACCAATTCATACTGACCATCATCAGTCAATGGATCAAACTTCACAAAAAGTCGATCTTTGTTTATCTTCGTAAAACTAATATTCGAAAAAACACCTTGGTTTGCTTCTGCGAGATAAACCGTATCTATGTTTGCAAGCTCTCGGTTGCATTGTAATAAAACCTGATCGACACTACCGAGAGATTTAGCATTAGCACTATCTGAACAACTAAAAGGTGTTGAATACAAAAATGCACTTAAAAAGAGACCACTAGTGGATTTTGGATCATATACGTTATGATACTCTGCTGGAAACATACACCCAATAGAAAAAAGAAACGAAAGGACAAACATCTTATTCAAAGCTGTATTCCTCCGTATTTCCTATAATATCACCAATCCGACCACCAAGAATCATTCCACCGCCTGTCGACGAATAACGGATGTCACATCCTTCCCAACGAGCATTCAAAGACCGACTAGTCATATAAAAACGATTGATTGATTCTGACCAAGACTCTGTATCATGGATGGAGTCGAATGTAGAACCATTTACTGTGCGATACTCCAAACCACCTGCTACAATGAGTTGGTCTTTGCCATATGGAAAAACGAAGGAAGATCCCCACTCTCTCCCAAATAAAAGATTTTTATGGTCTCGAATTGTATCGTTCGCAGGGTTATAAATTTGTGCTCGAAGGACAGGTTGGCTTGTATCAAATCTTGAATTGATCCCACCAAGAATTAAAATTTCACCATTCGTCAAACCATGCACAAAATGATTAAATCTTTTATATAGTTTTGCAGACGAATTTATTAAAGTTTTTGAATTAATATCATATAAGGCGATAGAATCTAAAGCATATGCATTAAAATCATTTGGCATTGGTCCCGTTATATCGGAACGTTCACCACCAAAAATCACCACCTTACCCGAAGAATGCGACAAAATCTGTGCATGTTTACCACGAGGATCTGCTAAGTTTCCAATGGTTTCAACAGTCATGGTAGCTGGATGATTGGTGATATGAACCAATTCTACCATCGCAACAGATTGGAATGGTTTAAATGGACTGAGTCCACCCACAACCAAAACATCACCGTTTGGAAGCAAAGTCATCTTATGTAGCTGACGGGGAGTTGTTAGAGAAGGCCCTTCTGTCCAAACATTGGTTGTTGGATCATAAATTTCTGTCGATGCTAAACTTCCATTCGATGGGTCGCCAACCTTACCACCGAACCCACCTGATACGAACAATCTGCCATCTTGTAATTTGACAACGTCGAATTCTTGGCGGCGGTAGACCATGTCAGGAGCAGACAAAAATTGTTTAGTAACGGAGTTATAAAACTCGGAATGGCTGAGTGTCCCATTCCCGTTGATCAAAACATCTTTTTTTGCCCTTCCACCCAAAACAAGTCTTCTTCCATCATCGAGCTCAATCCCAACGCAAGACCTTCTTGCAACGTTTAGGTTGGGACCACTTTTGAATGCAAACACATTGACAGGAACCATCACGGTCCCCTGTGAATTGGAAGCTTTATCATTAACTCCACTAAAAGAAATTGTAAGGATTCCCCCATTTGAATTTGGATCTCCAGCAAACAACAAACGAATGTTACGTTCAGATACAATGATATCCGATACAACAAGGGTATTTTTTGCAGTTCCCGATAAAGTAACTTGAGAAAGTTTTCCTTCCCAAACAATTTCTTCATTAGAAACGATATCCAGAAAACCAGATTGTAATTCAGAGATATCAATTGCATTTCCTGTGCGGAGTTCAAGTACCGGTGGTTGGGAATCTATTTCGAATTCAAAGTTTGCTGGATTCACCAGAAGTGATTCGTTCAAATAATAATCTTTTAGATTAACACTAAACTTACCAGATGTGATTCCTGGTTTCATACGAACTTCATATAAGTATCGGCTACGAGGGATCACCTGAGATATGGGATTCACTCCTACACCGGAAATTGGCAAACGTAATCCATCTACCTTCGAAGTAAAATCATGATTTGTAGAAATATAAATAGTCCCACCGGGTTGCACACGATTGGTTGAAAATTCCATGTTGACTACAGACTCCGCACCTAACAAAAACAATCCTAAATTTGTTGGTGAGTTTGGATCAAAAGCATTTTGTCCCGAACTGAGTTGGCAAGAAACCAAAAATGAGAAAAGTAGAATGAACTTAATCTTTCCCATACAACTCAACCCTTGTATCTGTCAAAGCAGAATCTCCGAATATGATGATACCTCTATTTGTTTGAATTGCCGTATGTTCTGAACGTGCATTCATCATTGTATCAACAACAAAGTTTTTCTTTTCAATGTGGTCATAAAGTTCTAAGATACCGGACTTATAGTATGTATCAACACCACCGGTATACAAAACTTGCGAATCTGAAAACTTTGTAATGGAACTCCCATTTTTCATTCTGCTTGTAAATCCATTAGTTTGGCTTGTGGAACTAGTTTCATTCCAAGAATCAATACTCCGAGAACCAACACCACCACCCATTACGCCACCCAAAACCAATCGGTCATTCCCTGGCAGGATCATACTCGTTACATTGGATCTAGCCGTCGAAAAAACAGAAGGCAATGTGCTGAGAACTTGGGAATTCAAATCTAATGTACTGATGGAATTCGAATAAGCAGCAAACGGGTCAATTCGGTCTTTACCTCCGAAAAATAGGACTCGCTGCTTGAATGAATCATACTCGGCAAAATGAAATATTGTATTCATCGGAAAGTTCGCCGAAGAATTCAAAACGGTCGTGTTCCCATTTTGTATGGAAACATATTCATGATCATTAGTGATCGCAGTATGATCCGTTCCTACTTGAAACTGGCCTCCAGAAACTAGCAAATCACCGTTACTCAAACATACCATCGAATGGCCATACCTTCGCTTCTGCAAAGTAAAAGGAAGTTCTTCCACTGTTTGATTTGTACTATTGATTTTATAAATTTTATTGCTGAATTGAGTATTGACTGTTGGGGAGCCAACAATTGTTTTCCCTCCGGAAACATACACAGTCCCATCGGAATTTGCGCAAATCGCCATCCCCATCAAACTTTGGTTTAAAGGAGGAAACAAAACAGTTGTCCCTGTATCAGGATCCAGAATTTCTACTGTTGGCAATGTATTCCCTGCAACAGAAACTCCTCCAACCAATAAAATTCTACCATCTAACAAATGTTGTGTCGTAATCTGACCTTTAGCTTCCGAAATGTTCCCGATATAACGTGGATAAGGAAATTTGAATTCCAATATTTTCCAGTTAAAAGCATACTCCGTAAGTGATTCAGGTTTCTGAATGCGTAGGATGATAGGTTCTCTCCATTCAGACCGAGAGGAAACAGAAAACAATACACGCACTTTTGATTCAGATAGAGGGAAAACATCTCTGAGAACTAAGTCGTCTTTATAATTTTCTGACACATAAAAGTGTTTTTTATTAAAATGAGAGGAAACTGGTTTATCTAAATCTAAATCCAAAATCTCTGTTTTTACAAAAGATGGATAGTCATTCTGCTGGTATCTAGTGGTGATTTGTATTCCATCCTGAAATACCAAAGAAGATAAAACGGCAACCGAACCACCTGAAAGTGTTGTCGGATCAAAAAGATTTTGGGATTTGTTTTGGATCTTACATTGGAATAACAATAAGATGAAAACTAATTTAAAAATGCATCGCATATCCTAACTTCCCAACCCGATCAATTCCCATATAACCTTGGTTTTCCCAATTGAAATCAAGCCATACACCTGACTTTTCCTTAGGATTGGGCCCCAAGAGATAAAAATCAAACACATTTGCCGACCAGAGAAAGAGAAGCACTGTCAAAGCCTGTGACAAATTAGCCCTGGACGATTCCATCCGTTGCCTGTAAGGTTCAATTAAATAATAATTGAGAGCCACTGTTTCTGCGATGCGAGGGTTCGGTGGGAACCCTACTGCAGATTCATAGGCTGCTTTGTCCTGCCTATAGGTATTGTACTGATATCCAGCGTATAAAACCCCTAACGCAAAGATGGACATATAAATTTTCCCTTTTTCTTCCTGACCTCGAACATACTGTCCCCAACCGGGGACCAAAAAGGAACGAAATGCATAAGTAGGATTGTAAGGGTTGAATAGAGGTGCATCCGTTAAAGATGTCTCAGGATTGACAGCGTATGTGAGAATGGTATCTTCCGATTTCTCCGCATATTCCTTTGTATAAGGTTTTTGTAATTTCTGATTGGTTTTGGACCATTCCTTCAATGAAGAAATCACATAGTTTGACAATTCGGAATAAGATACTTCCCCATTGTAATTGGAATCAGCTCTTCCTTCTAATCCATAAATGAGATACTTTGTAAAAATCCCATATCCTGATTTTGGATCTTCAAAACTAGAATATCCGACTTTTGTGGAATAAAAAACAGAAACAATTTCAGACTCACGAAAACTAACTGCTTCTAAATATTTTTTTCCTTCTTCCCCTTTTCCATCTTCTGGATTACGACAGGCATCAATGAAAAAGACTACTCTTTTCAACTGGTATTTTCGAGTCATTTCGAGAAGTTGTTCAACCGCAATCCCTGACTCAAACGGATTTGTCGGATTTGCATCTTCCGGGAGTAAATATACTTTATCGTTATAATCTACAACACCATGACCAGAAAAATAAAAGATAAACAAATCATCAGGATTTGTTTCTTTTAATAGCGCTTCAAAGTTTGTTAGAATATTGTATTTCGTTGGAGTAGAATTAACAGAACCTTCTTGCACTAAAGTTTGGATGCGGTTATAAGAACCATAACTAAATAAAATTTTAGTCATTCCCAATGCATCGCTTTTTGCGGTTTTTAGGTCGCCTAAAGTCAAATTCCTATATTCACTGACTCCCACGACAAACCCAAATCTTTTGGGTATGACATCAGCGGCAACTATCGCAGGAGTAGTCAAAAATAAGAATATTAGAATTTTTGATTTCATCAATATTATTGCTCGGCAGCTAAATCAGCAGCTTGTTTTTCCAAACTTAAAGTGTTTTCGCCAACTTTTCTAGCATTTATCACAACTTCCCTATTGATTTCTTCCATTTTTTGAACAACAGCGATCATCTGGTCTTTATCCCGATTTAGAACTTTTGATTCTGAATCCAACTCTCTTGAGATCGATTCGATTAAATCCAATGATTCCAGAACTTGGTTGTTGATGTCTTTTTGAGAATTGATTTTATTTGTTGCCGTTCGAATCACTCCGCTCAAAAGCTCATATTTGGATTGGAGTGTTTCTGTTTGTTTCAAGGACACAGAAGCAAGTTCAGTCCCTTCCTGAATGAACCGATTGGAATTAGTAATGATCTTTTTAATTTTAGTGGCGTTTTCATTTGAATTTTCCGCTAGTTTCGCGACTTCTTGGGCAACAACAGCAAATCCTCTTCCATGTTCGCCTGCTCTTGCAGCTTCAATGGAGGCATTCAAAGCAAGTAAGTTTGTACGATCTGCAATTTCAGCCATAATATCGTTTACTTCGCTCACTTCCTTTTGGGATTCGTTTACCGATCGAAGTCTCTCTTCTAAGTTCTGAACGGTATGTGAAAGTACATTACTCCTGTCTTGAAAGTCACTCATATTAAAGTTCAATTCTTCAACAACTGTTCCAATTTCAGAAATGCTCAGTTTCAACGTATCTGATTTATGATTCAACAAAGTGATTTGGTTGTGTTGTTTCCCAATATTGTCTACGGAAGATTGAATGCTTTCCGAAAAGGAAGAAACAAATTCTGTTAGTTCGTGGATCGATTTATCTTGTGATTCAATTTGAAAATTAAAATCCGTAGTGATTTCACGAATTGATTTTAGAGTTTTAAATAGTTCGGAACCAACTTGAACCAAGTTTCGATTTAGTTCATCAGCGGTGCCCCGTTCCGACTCCGCAATTTTTTGTCTTTCTTCAGATTCATTTTTGATTTCGTTTAACAGATTCAAAACCGCGGAAGTTAAATATCCGAAACAAATCAAAAAAAGTATCTTAAACACTTCATTCGAGATTCCAACCGTACTCTTTTGGCTTTGAAATCCTTCTATCTCTTTAAATTCAACTCCTTGCCCATAACCAATGACGGAAATCATTACCAAACAAAACGCAGAATAATATGTACTCATAAGAAGTGTTCGTTTCGAAAATAAAAATGCAGAATACACAACATAAAAATAATATAACACATAAAGTGTAGGAGACTTGATTAAATCTGCGGCAACCCCACTACCACCCATAAGACCAGACGCAGTGACAGCAAAAAGAACTGTGATATCCATAAGGATGAGAACCTTAGGGAATAATGCTCCTAACTTTTCCTTCTTAAATAAATAAGCTTGAAGGCCCCCATACAGAAACATACAGGAGATCCCCACTAAATAACTTGTTGTTTGTAATGTAGTGGAGGTTTTATAAGAGCCAAGAGTTGCTATGATATAGAACCCCGCCAAAAGAAACCTGACTCGATTCACATACACAGGACCCAATTCCACCCAGTTTTTTTTTGTTTTTATAGATTCTAAACTAGTTCTCGACATAGGATGATGATCGGGAAACGAAAACGAATGGAAAGTGATTTTCTTTTTTTACTCCTTGAAAGAAGAAAGTCGGTTGACAAATTATAGTTTAATATCAAACTATTCAATATGGAAACAATAAAACCCAACAACAATTCCTTAGGAAAAAAAATCCATCCTGCAACAGAACGCGGGCATGTTAATTTCGGTTGGTTGGACAGCCATCACTCCTTTAGTTTTGGTCATTGGTACAATCCCGAAAAAACTAATTTTGGAGCACTCCGCGTACTCAATGACGACATCGTAGAACCTAGTATGGGGTTTGGCACACACCCTCATCAAAACATGGAAATCGTTTCGATCCCTCTCTTTGGAGAGTTGGCCCATAAAGATAGTACAGGTACGAATGGTATCATCCGTACGGGAGACGTACAAATCATGTCTGCAGGATCAGGAATTCAACATTCGGAATTCAATCATAGCAGCGAAAAGAAAGTAAATTTTTTACAAATCTGGATCCTTCCAAAAGTGGGTGGGATTGAACCAAGGTATGCGCAAAAAACTTTTTCGGAGGCAGGCCGTGTGAATCGATTCCAGACAGTCGTTTCCCCTATTGATGAAGAAGCGGTCTGGATCAACCAAGATGCTTATTTTTCATTGGCTACACTTGATCCAGGAAAAGAACTCTCTTATTCCGTCCATGCACCTGGACAAGGGATCTTTACTTTTCTCATCAGTGGTAAATTAAAGGTGGAAGACACTTTACTGGAACGACGAGATGCCGTTGGGTATTGGGGAAAGGAAGATTACAAATTTCATGCGGAAGTGAAATCGGAATTACTCGTGATTGAAGTTCCAATGAAATAGATCCTTTGACGAGCCGATTGTATGAAATCGGTTCGTCAATTTCTTCCATTGACACCCTTCCTTTTCTTTGCAGTCATTGTAAAAATCTTACATACATAACACATTCACTAACTTATGGCTTGGTATCGATGAAAACTTTTTCCACTTTCATTCAAATTGTATTCTCATTTCTATTTTTATTCATCTTCTCATTTTGCCAAAGTCCAAAACAAAGCCCTAATCCAGAAATACTGTCTGCGACAGTGGAAAAAAAATACCATTACTCCAAACAAATTTCTGAGATCAAAAAACAAATGGCAAAAACATATCTTTATCCAGAAGAATTAAACAAACCCAAAGCCTTTCAAAAAGCTGCCATCATAGCTACGGAATCCTTCGGTCACCAAATCCTTTTGCCAAAATCTTTTTATGCCAAATTCCAAGATTCCAAGATTCCATCCAAGGGGATATCATTCACGACAGGGAGTTATCTGATTTAATCATCATTCGGAATCCAAATTTTGAAAATCCAAAAATGCAATCTGATTCTGTTGCCTCACAACTAGAGGAAGAATTTACAAAAATACCTTTTTCACAAGACCTTTTAGAATCCGTTATGGAAATTCTATATTTACAAAATGAAGCATTAAGCTTAACGAATACAGATAGGATCAAATGGGATGAAATTCAATTTGTTGCATCGGAAGGATACGTTTCTTCATTTTTAGGTTCTAGTTTAATGATCTATGAGAAATACGGAGATCTATTACGACCAAAAACAATTATATCGATTGAAATCCCTCTCAAAGAGACAAAGTCCAAAAGAAAGATCATCACTCTCTTACAAGAAACTTCTTTTTTGAAAGAGATTGGACTTCAGAATGAAGACGAACTGATTACCATCAATGGGGAACCTATTCGCTACTTATCAATCCAAACTGTAAATCGAATGCTTAAAGGTAAAGTTGGCGAAACTATCGAAATTTCCATACTACGAAATCAAAATGAAAAATATAGTTTCAAAGTTCCTTTAAAAGAAAACAAACCGTCAGATCAGAAAATAGTAGAAGGTCAAATCTGGACTGGGAAATTTAACTTCATTTACATTAAAGTATCTGGATTTATTAAGAATAATCAATCCAGTGCCACTGAAATGATTAAAGACCTTTATTTCACCTTAATGGAAGATGCAAAAAATAAAAATATCAACATCCATGGTTTCGTTTTAGACCTTCGCAATAATCCAGGAGGTTTTTTAGACCAAATCATTGAATGTATGAGGATGTTAATTCCAAATGGATTGTTGGTAACTACACAATCCTCTAGAACATCTCCAAGTATGGTTTATGCAAATCAATCGTCGATTACGGATTTACCGTTGGTTGTTCTGATAAATGAAAATACCGGGTCAGGTTCTGAGCTAATTGCAGGTGTAATCCAACATTACCATCGCGGAATTATACTTGGATCTAAATCTACGGGTCAAGGGCTTGTACATGTTTTAAACAAAGTTTCTGGCGAAGAAAACTCACTTATCAAAATAGCCTCTAGTTTTTTATACCTTCCCAATGGTAAAAAATTTCATGAAACAGGAATTACACCAAACGTTTGGGTTTCGGACCGAAAAGAATTGGACCATAACCTATTTGATGCCAAGAACAATGTACAAATCAATTCAACGACAGAATCGAAAGAAAAATACCAGAGATTAGATATCACATCCATCAGCCAATGGATTGAACAGAATGGCACATTTGGACAAAAAGTCAAATCTGATAATGATAAAAATCTCCTTCCAGATTATCAGTTGTATCGCTCCCTTGATTTTTTTTCAGGTTATCTCTCGACACAAAAATAAATTTTCTGTTGGGATCCTATTATATACTTAATTGGTGATTTTTTAAAATTCCAAACCGTGGTGGTTATGAATGGATCATTCGGTGATCTTCAGCGAAACCTTATAAGAAAATTTAAAACGTATGGCCAATATCAATATAAAACAATTTGTCCTCTCTGGAATAAGCATAGTCCAGTAAGATCACGGTTGCCTGATCCCAAACGAGTCGTAAACCAATCCCACGTGCATGTTTATAATTCAGCGTATTCACATCTCGAAGTTTGTCCCAAACTCGACCCACATCATAGAATGGAACAATGCTTAGTTGAAAAAACTGATCCCATAACGAAAAACTCCCCACCCGGTACCGTAATTCAATATTATAAAATCCAATCACTGGACCAAAAAAGCGTTCTTGCCTATACCCACGAAGAGTGTTCTGTCCACCGAGTGCACCAAATGGACCATCGATAGAAAAAAGATAACGATATTCAAAGAAAGGGACTTCTCCTTCAATCTTTGTGAGTGCTACACGTTGCGCGATGACAAACTCTTCGAAAAGTTTCGGGAAGGGTTGGTAAAAATTTTTCGCCTGTGCAAAATGTCTGATGTAACCAAAATCAGATCCGATGACTCTTTCTGCTTTATTAATATTGTATTCAATGAGCCAACCTCGGTCTGGATCTGGTTCATAATCTCTCGTATCATAAGCAATCCCAGCACGGATGTAGTTCAAATTTCCGCCATGTAGGCCAATAATTTTTCCTGAACTCGCATCCTCAGTTAATTTAGAACTATCTTCAATTGCAGGGACTCGCAAGTTGGTAAGGGGCTCCCGACCTTCGGTTGATGTTCCGTCATACCGCCTAACAGTATTCTTAGAAAACTCAACTCCTCCCCAAACTCTGAAAACCTGAAAAATTGTTTTGTCTGCGGCAAATTGTCCATATGTTGTATCAAATTGATAATCGTGATAATGTTGGTTCGATGTAAATTCCTTCCCCGGACCACGATTGCGAGTATATGAATTTGCATTCTCAAAATCGGAGTATGTAGCATTGCGAGTGATACGACTTCCATCCACATTTCTATCTTTATAATAAAGTGGTTCTAAACTTTCAGTTCCAACACCAAAATATTGGTTATAGAAACTAGCGTCATGTCCTACGTAAGCTCTCAAACGAAATGCGGTATCCGCAAAATATGGAGCATCCCAAGCTAAATAATTATTTTGAGTTCCACGATTGGTTCTATACACCCCCACATTGAACATATGTTCGTAAGGAGTGTATTTAAAGGAAGAATCAGCTTTGGTACCGTTATAGAAAATATTGGCAAGAATTCCCAGACCTGATCCATTTACGGCGTCATTCCCAAACTGCGGAAGACCAGTGGCATACCACCCTTCTTTTTTTTTGGCCAGTTCCTTCTCGTCTAATTTTTTGAATTCACCAAGCCATTCAGGTACATCGGAATTTCTTTCTTCAGCATACAGTGGAATGAATATCCATGTTGATATTACTACCAACACAGAAATCAGATTCCGAAAAAACATTAAGGTTATTTAACTTCGCGGACTTGGATGGTTTCGACTCGGTCTTCCCCAGCGATGATATCGGAAAGGATGACTACCTTTTCTCCCATTTGGAGGTATCCATTATTCACAAGAGTTTGGATGGCAAGTTTGATTGTCTTTTCAGGATCAGAAGAAAAATCCACACGATAAGGAATCACACCTCTTGTCAGCCAAAGCTTTCGCCTAACTGATGTCATATTTGTAAATGCATGGACAATCGGGTATTTGGGATGAAAGGATGCCAAGTTATTGGCAGTGATTCCCCGACGAGTGATTGCAATGATAGCATGTGCCTGCATGGAATCAGCTAAATTTGCTGCCGAACGAGCCATCTCTTCTTTTTGGTCTTTTGGTTTTCGTTGGGCCGCAAGACCAAGGTTAATCGACATCTCCATACGACGTGCAATTTTATCCAACATCTCCACACATCTGACTGGAAATTTCCCCATTGCGGTTTCACCAGATAACATAATCGCATCAGCTTCTTCATACACTGCATTGGCAACATCAGTGACTTCCGCTCTAGTAGGAGAAGGATTTTGGATCATAGATTCCAACAAGTGAGTAGCAACGATGACACGTTTCCCTTCTTCTTGGCAACGTTTGATGATCCTTCTTTGGACAATCGGGAGCTCTTCGATTTCAATCTCCACTCCCAAATCCCCACGTGCCACCATAATTCCATCAGACTCTCTAATGATAGCATCAAGGTTTTTTAAACCTTCTTGGTCTTCAATTTTTGCAATGATCTGTGCATGGTGATTTTTTTCATCAATGATCCCACGCAATTGGATCACGTCTTCCTGGGAACGAACAAACGATAAAGCCACAAAATCAATATCCTCTTCCAAACCAAAAAGAATATCTTTTAAGTCTTTAGGAGTAATAGAAGGTAAATTGACTCGGATCCCCGGTAAATTAATATGTTTCCTTGACCCAAGTTTTCCACCATCTAACACAGTGCAAACGAGCTCATTTTCACGGATCTCTTGTACTGCCAAGTTGATAAGCCCGTTATCAACAGTAACCTTATCACCAACTTTCAAATCTTTTACTATATCACGATAGTTCACAAAAACACTTTGTGCTTCCGCTTCCATTCCTGGAATGATATGAAATGTAAAAGTCTCCCCAACTTTTAAGTGGAGATCGTTCTGTACATCTCCCGTTCGAATTTCCGGCCCTTGCGTATCAAGAAGGATCGAAATTGGGTGTTTGTGTAATTCATCTTTATTGAGAGATTTAATAATACGAATGATTTTTCTATGAAACTCATGATCTCCATGGCTCATATTGATTCGTGCAATGTTCATCCCAGCCAAAGCTAAACTTCGGATCATTTCTTTGGAGGCAGTCGCAGGACCAATGGTGCAAACGATTTTTGTTTTTCGAGCTCTTAGTTGTTCAATAGCAGGCATAATTTTATGGTTTCAACCGAGGTAAGATTCTATTCAGAAAGTCTAATTGCGATTCCGCAATGTCAAATTTCTCTTGGTTTGGAAATTTTTCGCTTCGTTGGCGGTCACTTTCAGCAGACACTTTGTCCAAAAGTTTTTTGCCATGTCTTTTTAGATACCCAGTCGATACAAGAATCGGCCAAGGGAACTTTTCCCTTTGATTTCGAATTGGGAAACTATAGATTTCTTTTCCGCCAAATTTCTTTAAGAAAAATATCAAATTTTCTTCAGTAAACTTTCCATTTAATTTAGAAAGTACATATTCTCGATCCGGATACACACCGAACTCCCAGGCTTCATCCAAAATACGAATGATAGATTCAATGGACTCTTTCCATTTTTTTTCTTCTTCCGGGCTTCCTTGTTTGACCGGTTCAGAATCTTCTTCTCCACCGTTAAAACCAGAAGTAGAAGCAGCAACCTGCTGTGATTGTTTGGATTTTTTTTCAGCATCTTTTTCAGCCTCTTCTCGGTCTTTCAAACGAGCTTTTACCAAACGTTCTTTTTCTTGTGATATCTTCTTGGCTTTTTGGCCCGCCAAATCCTTGTTTAATTGTTGCTGCAAACGTGCTTTGATGGGCGGAATTTCAAATTTATGAACAGTCATACTGCCCATTATCATACGCCAAATCCTTGTAAAAAATGGGAGGAATTGAAATAAACTTTGTGCTTCGATCTCTTCCAACAAACGTTTTGGGCTTTCATCATTCAAATGAAGAGTCACATTCATTTGATTTAAAACTCGAATTTCTAAATCAGAATGTTTGATTTGGAAAGTTCGTTTTGCAGACTCAATGGCCTGCGGAATACAGGACTTGTGCAAGATAAATTCATTATAAATTTTGTTATCCGCATACTCAGTATACAAAAGTTCTGGTTGTGAAAGAAGTGATGCCCGAAATTCATCTGTCAACGGTTCCCCGCTGACACGAAGCAAATTCACCTCTACAATTCGACCAGCCTCAGCAAGAAAAGCCATCAAATCATCGATTTGTTGTTTGCGTTTTTGTTTTTCTTCTCTTTCTTTATCTTTTTCAATAATTTCATTTAACACCAAACACTCTTCTATCAGAGTTTTTTGGTCTCCATAAGAATCATTCATGTATCCTTTAATCTCTATTAAAAGGTTACGAGGAGAATTCCAAGAATCTTCAGTGACCTCACCCATAACTCCTAAATTTTTTAGAGCTGGATAAATTGTGTTTTTCGTATAATCAATGTAACCATCATAACGATCTGCAATCTCAGAAGGTTTGTTATACAAAAATACACTTTTGTTTGCAGGTCTAGATGCAGAATCATTTCGGAAAAAAAACAAAATCTTATCATCCACCAATTGTTTCAAAATTGGTTTCAAATGGATGATAATCGTTGCATCCTTTTGCACTTTTGTTTTGTCATAAGGGCATTGAAATAAGTTTCCAATTTCTGTAGATGCATAGGTATCAAACAAACGATTGGAATCAACAGCCGCCTTGATAACTTTCCGCATCTTTTCTTTTCCAACATACTTTCTTTTTTCATTGAACCATCCTTTGATGGCTGCCGTAGAAAGTTCATTGAGTCCCAGTGCATAACGGAAAGCAGTTCCCCCATCCGAGGTCGTTGGTCTTGCAAATACTGTGTTGTGTTTGATAAAGGTCTTTGGATTTTCAGGATCCCCTGGTTCATTCGGATGAAATTCCAAAACATTTAATTTTCTGATGATTGCAGGGTTTTGTTTGTAACTAAGATCGATCACATAGTTTTCTGTTCGATCACGATCAATGGAGCTATCACGTTCAATTTGTTCTACGTTTGGCAAAACTTTGTTTTGTAAAAACTTATCAGTCCACTCAAAGATCACCAGTAGAACTTTATAGATCCCTTTGTAGGAAAAGTCCCCCCGCGAATCCATAGCCTGTACTTTTTGCAGACAGGCAGTGTAATCCATTACTTTTAATTCCGGGAGGCTGGGATCTAACATTTACGTAGTAAATTCCTTAGTTAAAAAATCCTTTCTTATACAATAACTCTGCATTCAAGATGGCAGCTCCAGCAGCACCTCGAATCGTGTTATGCGAAAGTACTACCCATTTCCAATCCAAAATTGGATCTTCCCTTAGCCTTCCGACAACCGTTGTCATCCCTCTCCCAGTCTCTAAATCCAGACGTGGTTGAGGCCTATCATTTTCTTCGCGGTAGAGAATAGCCGGGTTTGGTGCAAACGGCAATCCCAATTTCTGTGGTTCCCCTTGAAAATCGGCCCAAACCTTAAGAATCTCTTCTTTTTTTGGTTTTTTATCAAAAGAAACAGAAACACAAACGGTATGGCCATCAAAAACCGGGACACGATTGCAATGGGCGGAAATTTTAAAATCGGCCGATTGGATGATCCCATCTTTCACAGTCCCCAAACATTTTTGTGGTTCGATTTCTGCTTTGTCTTCTTCTCCACCAATATAAGGAACTACGTTACCAAGAATATCCATGGTGGGAACCCCAGGGTAACCCGCTCCCGAAATTGCCTGCATGGAAAATAACATAACAGACTTTAAACCAAAAGCATCCATTAAAGGTTTTAATGAGATGGTAACTCCCATAATCGTACAATTGGAATTGGTAATGATTTTACCTTTTGTCTTTTGGAATTGTAAAACATCCAAATGATGGGCATTCACTTCCGCAGAAAGAATTGGGACATTCGAATCCATTCTATGGTTCTTTGAATTGGAAAGAACCATCACTCCTGCTTCTGCATAAGCAGTTTCCACTTCTCCCGCGATCGATGCATCCAGACCACTGAACACAAGTTGCACGCCCTTGGTCACTTCGGGATTTGGTAAAGTAATGATAATGTCTTTTGCATAAGCAGGGATATCGGATGAAATCTTCCAACGAGATTTCATTACCTCACCATAAGTTTGGCCGGCACTTTTTTCTGAAGCTGCCAAATGAGTCACCGTGAAATAAGGGTGATTCTCCAAAAGTTGAATGAATCTTTGACCGACGGAACCTGTTGCTCCCAGGACTCCAACTTTGATTTTTTCCATAAAATTCCTTAACTAATGTAAGGATTGAAAAACATCCTATTTCGGAAAGAGATTTCCAATTCTTTTAGCATAAATCGGATTCATTTGTTCCATTCCGATATATGTAAAGTGGTGGAAGTCTGAAAAACCCTGCATTGGCAAACTTCGGTGAATGTCCCAATAATAGACAGACCCACCTTCTAAAGATTGTAAGTAACGAAGGTGATCCCTGTACCATTCCGAATCCTCATACCACTCCAAGGAAATTGGATTTTCAGGATTGTTGATGAGGAGAAAAGGGACATTTCGATCTCGAAAATGGTCTGCAATTTTTTTGAGGTACCGAAAGTGGAAATACGGCCGAAATGATTCTTTTCGAATCCTTTCTTTTGCCAATTTTAAGGCCACAAGGTATCCGATCCCTGGTCGTTTTTCCAAACCGTCAAGCAACCGGTATTGGAAATATTTGCGGTATTCTTCCTCCTTCATACCCAAATAACGGAAGTCTTCTGTTCTCGGTTCCCTTTTGTATTGGATTCCTGATTTAGCTTCCTCAAGTCCAAAGGTCTGTTCAAGCCGAACTCCCATAGGATCAAAATGATAATCCAAATATGCACCGGTCGCTTGGTTGGCAAACCACACTCGCTCTAATTTGATAGTGACTAACTTTTTCTCTTGGAAAAATTGTGGATCCAAGTACAACCTGACCCAACCTTCGCGGGTGAGGGTGATGACTTGGTGGATGGTTCCGTTGGATATTTCCATCCGACAAGGTTTGCCTGCCAAAAGAAATTGTGTTACCTCAACCCAAAATCCTTTCTCTTTGATTTTTTCGGTGGGGAAAAAACTAAATTTTTGACCCGTCCACCCCAGTCCGTTGATTCCTTCCGGGATCTCGGCACCGGCATAAGCATGATAACTTGTGTTGCGTCCAAAACGATGTTGGATTAAATTCTGTAAATTTTGGAGATAAATATCTTTATAACGATAGAACGAAAATCCTGAGGAAACAACATAACGAGACCAAGTGTCCCAGTCCATCGATGTTCCCACTTCCTTTAATGTTTCCCAAGGGAAGACCCATAAAGACTGGGGAGCTTCCCCGAAGGTTAGTGCATCTCTCACAACGACCGACTCATCCACAGAATCGTTCCTACCTTCTGGAAATATAACGTAGGTTCGGTGAAGCCTGTAATCGATAAAATTGACAGGGTAAACAACAAGATCCGGCTCCAAAGGATCAAGCCAATTGAGTAGTAAATACACATACAATGGGCTATTCCCTGCATAGGCTAAATAAAAAACATCTACATCCAACCTAAAGTCCCGTAAAAGCGATTCCTTTAGCTTTTGAGAATCAATAGAATAATAGGCAACAGAACTACCAACAACGATGATTCTCTTTTTTGTTTTTGGGAGGTTCCTAATTCTCTCGTATTCATACAAAAAATTAAAAAAATGGTTCGTGTTCCAAGGAGATTCATTGGGCAATAAAAACTGAATTTTCTTAAAAAATAAAAAATCGAAACCGAAGAGAGAAACAAAAAAGAGGCATATTAAAAGAATCCGCTGTTTCATATCCCTTCCTAAAAAACAAAATACACAAACGGTTTGCTATCGGCTGAAAACAAAACAATCAATATGAGAGAAATCGAAGTCAAAACCCCAAAAAAAAACGTTTTTCCTAAGGAATTTTCCCATTTTTTAAATCCAGCTAACAACTGCTTATTGTCATTAAAATAAAAACTTCCCCAAATATGACCAATGGCAATGACTAAAAAGCAGTAAAGGAAATTCATTTCATAAGTATAAGGCAGCGAAAAACCCCCTTTTTTCGAAAAAAGGCCCTGTAGGTAGCACAGAGCCGTGGCGAAATTTGGACTTCGGAAGAAAACCCAAAGTAAACTCACCAATATAAAAGTTCCGAAAATTCGGAACGGCCGCAGCCAAAAGAGAGAAATGCCTCCGAAGTGCTGTGAGGACCATCTTTCAATGATCAATAAAATTCCGTGACAGGATCCCCAGATGACAAAGTTCCAAGATGCCCCGTGCCACAGGCCGCCAATGGCCATCACCAAAAAAAGATTTCTATAGGTGAATAAAGTCCCGATGCGATTCCCACCTAAGGAAAAGTAGATATATTTTTTAAGCCATTGGGAAAGAGAAATATGCCAACGAGTCCAGAATTCAGAAAACCCAGAAGCAAGATATGGCATCCGAAAATTCTCAGGAAGTCGAAAACCAAAGAGAAGTGCCGTGCCCTGGGCAATATCAGTATAACCAGAAAAATCACAATATATTTGCATCGAATAAGCAAACATCCCCACCCACAAAGATTTGGTAGAAACTTCTTCTGGCCGCAAAAAAACAAAGTCAGATGTCTCTCCCAAATGGTCAGCCAAAACCATCTTTTTGAAAAGACCCAATAGGATTAAAAATATGGCAAAAAGAATAGGGATCCGAACAAAGGAGAGAGGCCTGCGAATTTGTGGCAAAAAGGACTTAGCCGTCACAATAGGCCCCGCCACTAACTGCGGGAAAAAAGAAAGAAATAGCAAATAAGAGGAAAATTTTCGTTCTGCCTTTAGCTCTCGGTTGTATACATCAACCACATAGGAAACGGACTGAAAGGTATAAAAAGAGATGCCAACAGGAAGGAGCCATTGTCCCCAAAAAGCTTGGGAAGAACTGGAACCACCAGAAAAATATGCCCAATTTTCAGCAATAAACTGCCCATACTTAAAAAAGAAAAGGATTCCCAAGCTATTGCAGAGAGAAACCAAGAGCAAAATCGCACGAATTTGCCTAGAAAATGGTAAATCAAGGCCGCGAGCAATCCAAAAATCAACAATCGCAACCCAAACCAACAAAAGAAAATAGAAGGGATTCCAAAAACAGTAAAATAAGGCGCTAATAAAAATCAAATATATGATTAATATTAAGCCATTAAGTGATCCATAAAGAACAAATTCTCGATTAATAATTAGCGAGAACCGGCGGATACTCCACCAGACCACCAAGCTTATTACGAAAAACAGGCCAAAAATTGAAGAATTAAAGAGCATAAATATGCTTATACTTAATCAATCAGACATTGTATTTGCATTTTACACCACAATTGGGGCAAGTGCAAGTGACTTCTGCCTTCACGCGGCGGCCCTGTGCCCCTTCCACCTTACCAACTGCCACAAAATCAAACACAACCCCTTCTGGCACAAAATGCCCAGAGCCGTATTTTGCCGTCCCTTCAATCAGATTGGAACAGGCGTGACATTTTACTCTTAACCGAATCGTTTCCGCCATATAAAAAAGAACAGTGGGTGCAGAAACGGTGAGTGGCAACCACTATTCCAATCTCTGCCAATTTTACATGCACATGCATTTTCGATACACATGACATTTTGGCGCCTTTTTTGGTAAATTTCACCAATTCTTCTCCCCTGCTTAGGCTTTCTTGTTCCTCGCGAAAAAACCAAGTCCACCGGGGAAGTTGGCCCCTTTTTATCATCTAAACGCCGGATTTTGGTCGGTTGGTAACCTGCTTTTGCCAAATTCTACCCAAAACGACCCCCTGCAAAGTGCCAGAGTCACCTTCTAGGCCTACTGTGCTACCCACAGGAGACAATCATAAGAAAACACCAATTCATGGCTAAAATCCAGAAAAGTCCAAGCATTTAGGATCTGACCGCTCCCGGGCAGACTTTTCGATTCCACTTCTTTCCTCTAGATTGTCCTTTGCCTGTGGGTCGAATGGGAATTTAGTTAGTTACAAAACCTTATGGAACCCGTTAGCGGGGACCCTGCCCAAAGGAAGGCACCTCTAGGAAATGCCTACTTTCAGCCCGCCGGCAGAAGAACATGTTCCCGATTTGGCGCCGAAACGGGAACAGTGGCAGCCCAAATTTGGACCTGCAGAGAAGGACTAACACTCATTAGATGCCCTAGGATAGGCATTTGGAGAATGGTGCTCGAATTTAGATAAATGCCTATTTTTAGGCAAGATTAATGAATTGAGGCGAGCTTGCACAGTCGCAATTTAGTCAGATGGAACAAATTTGCAGAAAGTGATTAAAAATGGTCACTTTTCTTTGTTTTCTCACCATTTCGGGAGGAGGATTCATTTCATAATTTCGCCCTGTGCGCAGCACAGGACAAGCTTCCCGTTAGGGAATTTTCGAGAATTTAGGCTTTTTTAGAAGTGGGTTTAGAGGAAGACTTCCCCTTTTTTACAGGAGCTGTGGATTTTGCAGAGGTTCGTTTGCCTTTTGTGCCATTTGCAAGTGTAGGCTTTTTAGAGGACTTTGCACCAGAGCGGTCCGAGGCTCTGTCGTCTTCTCCAGACAAAAGATCACTGGGTACTCGGCCATTGCGTTTGACCATGTAGATGAAGTGTCGGACATACTGGGTGTATGGCTCTGGGATGGTCTTGGGATCAAAGTTTTTTGCATCCTGGAGGAGTTGGTTGACATGCGCCAGTGGGAGGTCATCCTTACTGGTTGCCATAAGAATTTCCAATCGTTTGCAGATCTCCGAGTCATTGACTTCGGTAGAGAGTTTTCGCATGGCGTTGAGAAATTTTTGGAAGGCAACTCGCTTCGGCTGAGACATATCCCCAGAAAACCAAAAAGTCCTGGGCTGGCAATCGATTTTACGGAGAAATGCTCTGGGCCTCTCTCAAAAACCGAATTGCGATGGAGAAAGTTCTCTCCTTCATTTTTTAACAAAACATTTCTGTTTGGGAAAAGAACGACTCCCTCAGTTGTCAGTGAAAAGTCCGCCTGCACACCAAGACCCAAAGTAGAAGATGACTTCAATAAAACTACTGACTGGCTTTCAAGAAACGATGAGTCATTTGACACTACTTCTGTTTCAGGTGTTACCACCACTTCATAAACCAATCCATCTCGAAGTTCTATCGGAGTGAGAAGTTCATCATTCGGAATGATTACAGGAAGATCTAAAACATCTGCCATAAGACCTGAAACAGGAAAAATAAAAAACAAAGTCAGCAGTGCCAGCAAGGCCCCGCTTTGCAACTTTTGTGCCAGTTTTTTTATTTTTTCCGAGAAACCCATGGTATTTCCCTCAGTTTCCACCGAAATCAGAGAAAAATAAAGCATTTTTTAGGGGATTTTGGCTATTTTTTGATGATCTGAGACCGAACTCGGAGTTTCCATTCCCAGAGTACAATTTCATGTTCTAGGTCTTGTGCCGTCTCTTGTTCCTTCGCAAGGAGGGCATAAATCATATGCGAGATCTCTTTGGAAAACCCTGAATCCAATTCCTTTTCAAAATCTTCCACTCGGAATTCCAAAATCAAAACCGCCAAACGGAAAGCTTCGTTCATGGCAACGAGCTGTGGTTTCACCACGTCTAGTTCTGGTTTTTTTAATTCGTTTTTGATCATCACATCTAAAAAAGTCCGGATGAACATAACATCGTCTGAAGATAAATGGAAGTCCAAAAGTAGCTGTTTTACTTTATCAAGCTCCATGGCACGGAGATGGATTCTTGCTAAAAAAACTGGATTTTCGCTATAGGTATTTAAGTTCTGATTTTTGGCAACATCAGTCGCCCTCACCTTATCGTAATCGACCACACCCTTGTCTTTGGATTCATCCTTTTTTGGGGACTGAGATTCCGCAGAGGTATTGATCCTTTTTTTGATCACAAGGATGTTCATACTTGGATATCGGATCTTAAATGAAACCATATCCGAACGGGGAATCTCTTCATCCACTACGAGAAATTGTGCCTGCTCTCCCCGCTCCCAGGCAGCCATCAAATCTTCTTTATTTTTATAGTGGTAGATGACTACAGGCAAAACATCACTCAGACTCCCGGTGCCCAGATAGATTGTTTTGATTTCGTTGGAAAACCCATGTTGGTAAGGGATGACCAGTTTTCCAGCCTTGACGTTGACAAAAGAAAGTTCACCCAAATGGAAGTGGGAAACATCGAAGTCGTCCCCGAAAAACCCAACACGAGGGACATTGACGACAATGGAATTGTTCCTGGCACCTTTTGGGACTTCTGGCCCAGAATCAGTAAAGACAACGTAAGTCAGCTTGGAAAGTCTTACTTTGACGAGAAATCCGGCAGGGGTTTTCCGTTCTTCGTATACAGTATCATCCATCTTTACATTAATCCAAGTTGTTTCATTTTATACTGGAGGGAGCCCCTCGAAATACCCAAAGCCTTTGCCATCCGGATTTGGTTGCCCGAAAAAATCCGCATTGCTAGAAGAATCTTCTGCCTTTCTAAGGCCTCAGTTCCACGCCGCAAGTCTAAATCTTCAGCATCTGGAATCTCCAAATCCATCTTCGATCTTCCAGGTTCCAAATCGGAAAGTTCCACCTGGTTCGACCTGCAAGTCAGAATCCCAGTCAAAATGGCATTTCTTAAATCTGTGAAATTTTCTGAATACGATCTAGATACCAATTCTTGCAAACTCGTCGCCCCTAACTGCAACCCCGATCGGTTTTGAGAACTACACAGTTCTTCAAATATGGACTGAACCAAAATCTGCAATTTCGCTTTTGGAAGGAACCTAAGGGATGGTAGTACCAACGAATTTTTTCGTAAAAATCTTTCAAATTCAGGTAATAATTCTTGGCCCATTTCTTCGGGTCCGAGTAAAAATAATGACCCTGAATGGCCTGACTTAAACCACCAATCGGAGAGAATTTGTTGTTGTCCCAAATTCCAAGTTTGAACTCCAACTAAGACCAAACTTCCATTCCGAGACTCACCCCCCCAAACAGACAGAGCCTTTTCCAGTTTCCCGAAATGTTCAGGCAAAGATTCGACCACCAGAAAAGGTGCACCTGGCAGCTGGTTTTGGTGGATCCATTTGGCCAAACTTTTTTTCCCCGATCCAGAAGGGCCAAGGATGGTTAGGATTTTTTGTTTTGAAAATTCCGAAATTGCCAGGTCCAAATTTGGGATTTCCTGACGGTATAAGGCATGCGAATTTTCTTCTGCATTGGCCAGAGGGAGTTTGCCTTGGGGTTTTGTTCTTCCCCATTCCATCCCGATTTTTTCTGCAAAAAGAGAAATGAAGATACCTGTCGGCACTGCGGATGGATCCTCTATTTCAACCAGAAGAAACCCGATTTTCTTTTCCCCGAAGCGAATCGAAACTGCCATGGCATTTGTCTTTTTTCCAAACAATTCAAACTCTGTTCCCGAAAAAAAAACCGGCTCCTGGGAGTGCATCAACTCTTCCCAGTGCAAAGAATCCCGATTCAAAAAAGAATAATAAAACCCATCTTCACCGTAACCAAAACTAGAAGATTCATAAAACGAATCTTCATTCTCTGCTTTCAAAACTACGACACCCGCAGAGAATCCAAGCTCTGTACATAGTCCTTCCCATAGATTGGGAAGGACAGATTCCATCCAATCCTTGCCTGTTTTCTCGGAGGCAAGTAGGGAAATGGCTTGGGAAGGCATGCTATGAAACTGTTTAAATTTAATCACTTTGTCAAGTACGTACCTATTTGAATGTCGGACGTCCGACCAAAAGAGAGGAGAGAGTTTTTGCTAATTTTCAGTATGTCGGATGTCCGACAATGAAGGAAGTAACTACCTAAAAATCCTTTTTTTGGTGGTTTCTAAAAATACAATTGATCCCAAATTTTCAACAGGAAAGCATACCATTTGGGAAGGAAAAAGAGATAGATGATCACCATTGCAGTTGCAAACCAAAAAGGCGGAGAAGGAAAAACAACGACTTCTTTGAATCTTGCCATGGGATTGGCACGTCGAAATCTTAAGACCTTACTCATCGATATGGACCCACAGGCGAATTCCACAGGGATTTTTCTGAACCCAGAAACCGTCGAAAAGGATTTGGCTCACCTATTCCAGAACTCAGCCAACTTAAAAGAAATTATCGCACCGGCGTATAACGAGCATTTGTGGATTGCGCCATCTAGCATGCGTTTGGCGGAGATGGAGACAGTATCCGTCAACTCCGTTGAAGCTCCCTACATCCTAAGAGATTCCCTTTCGGGGATTAAGGATTTTGAATTTGTCATCATTGACTGCCCCCCTTCTCTTTCTATTTTTACAGTGAATAGCCTGGTTGCCGCCAACTACGTCCTCATCCCTCTCCAAGCAGAGAAATTCTCGATGGACGGGATTATGGGATTGCAACAAACGATCTCTTCGATCAAAAAAAGAATCAACCCTGACTTGGAAATTTTGGGAGCCCTCATCACCCAACTCAAGCCCCAGACCTTACTCACAAAAACCATCCTACCGGTTTTGACAAAATACTTTAGAATCTTCGAACATACCATCTCCGATGGAGTGGCCATCGGAGAAAGCCACCTGGCAAAAAAATCAGTTTTCGATTATAACAAAACTTCTCGGCAGTCCCAGGAGTATGAAGGTTTTATTGAGGAGGTCTTAAATGAGCTCAAAAAGTAAACGCCTAGGAACTCTTGCTGACATCTACCAGGCAGAAAATTTAGACGGGACCATCCGGACCATTCGGATGGACCGAATTGAACCCTCAGAATACCAACCAAGACAGGAACGTAAAAAGGGGATTGAAGAACTTGCCCAAACCTTAAAGGTCGATGGACTCTTGCAACCGATCATCGTATCCAGAGGTGAGAGGGAAGGTAACTACAAAATCATTGCAGGAGAACGCAGGTACCACGCTGCCAAATCTTTGGGTTGGTCCGAAATCGAATGCAAAATCCTAAACCGCCCAGACAAAGAAATTTATAAACTGGCCGTCATCGAAAACCTACAAAGGGAAAACCTATCCCCTTACGAAGAAGTGGATGCCCTATTGTTCCTAAAAAATTCACACAACTACACGGACCAAGAATTAGGGGATCTTTTTGGGAAAAGTCGCAGTTACATGACGGAAGTGCTCTCGATCACATCCATGTCAAAAGAAGATCTAGAGAAATGCAAAAAGAACGAAATCTACAATAAGAACCTTTTGGTCCAAGCAGCCCAAGCCGCTAAAAAAGGAAGCCTGGATGAATTTTTAACCCTCTTCCATAAGGGAGCTTTAAAAACAGTCCGAGATGCAAAAGACTTCAACAAACAGACCAAAGCAAATGAATCTTCCCCCAAAACTTCCCTACTATCTGGATACAAAATTCGCAGATCTGGCAATGGGATCCAAATTCTGTCGGATGACGAAATCCTACTAGGAGACATCTACAAATTCATCCGAAAAGAATTGGTCAAAAAATACGGCGACTCGGCATAACCCAAACAAGTACTAAGCAGTCAAGTACTTAGGAAAAAAATTTCAGACCGGGAGAGGAAAAAAGCTGTACGAACTTGACATCTGCCGGAATCCGACAATAATGTGACATAATAAAAGTGATTTGAGTTTGAGCAAACGTTTCTTTTTGAACCAAGAGACGTGGGGGATCTAGTATCCCAACCCGAAAAATAAAAAAATTCCCCTGGTGTTCCAGGGGGTCGGGGTTTCCCGAAGGAATGTTGTTGGATGAGACATAATTAACATTATGTCAGATAATGTCAACTCCTTCGTAAAATTTGCTTAAATTTAGTTTAATTTTTGCAGAAAAGCGGAGGAGCTTTTGTGAGCGACCAGCGGCATCCCTATATCCGACTGATGACCGACATCATAGATTCTGGTGTTTGGGCGGGCCTATCCCATGCCGCCAAAACCCTTTATCCGGTTCTATTGAAATTCAGTGACTATAACTTTAAACCCGTTTGGCCCAATACCGAAACTTTGATGAGGCTCACGGGTTTCAAAACCAAAAAATCAATTGTCTCTGCCAAAAAGGAACTCACTCAGGCAGGCCTACTCTACCAAGTCCCGGGAAGTGGAAGAACCTCGACCCGATACCATTTTTCCTTCCACTACGAGGGTTCCAAAATTACCCCTCTGGGGGATACAAACATCCTCCCCAGGGATTCTGAAACGGGGCTCTCTGAGGGGGCAAAACAGTCACTTAAGGGGGGTGCAGATGGGACCCCTAACCATATTAATATAACTATATCTAATACAAACAATGCTCCGGCAGTGCCGGCTCTTTCGGAGACGGCAAAGGAAAAGGGAGAAAAAATTGGGTTTGAGAATTTGGTCACTTTATTCGGCCCAGACATTGCTCTAGAAGCATATAAGAAAGCTGTTTCATTGCATATGGAATCCGATAGTTCCTATCTCCAATCTCTCTGTCGCGAACTGGTTTCCCTACAACGGCAAGAAGTGATTAAAACTGGGCAGAAATCTTCTGGTGAGGATGTTCTTTCCCATCCTGCTTCTTGGGCAGGGTTTCTTGCTTGGGCGAGCAAAGAGTTGACCCAATCTTCTTGGAACCAATTGGAGCGGATGCAAGTGCAAATAGATGGAAATGTAATTGTGGTTGGCTCGCCCCTCCAAGGACATTTGCGCCAAATTGTTCAAATGTATTTTACTGAGCGAGTGAAACCAAGCGTCCTTGTTGTGTTTTCCGAAAAAGAAGAAGGATCTCGCCTCAGTGAAATTCGATAGACTGGATAGAAAAACGGTATTTTTTGGAAGGAATCAGCATCAATAAGCGCATGAAAGATCATTTAATTCGCACAAGCCACCCCTACTCTTTGCCCATCAAATCAGTGTCCACTTCTGGAACCTTTGAAATCAAAAACGAAGAATTTTTATCCTTTTTCGAAGAAAAGGAACAGTCTTCTCTTTCCTCCATCATCTTTAAGTTTGATGATGTTGTGTATTTTAATGGGATCGAACTTCTACCTGGCAAAGACGGGTTGGATTTTTTCCCCGACTCTTTCCGGTTTGAGTTATCACATGATGGGAAGTATTGGGAACCGATTTTACAAGAATCTTCTTTTCGAAAATCCTTTAAAACTTCTGCCAAATGGCTGTTTTCTCTCACTAGCGCTCGTTATGTGAAATTTGTTTCTAAAATTTCAAGAAAGGCAAGTAACGGAAAAAATCGGATCAGTTTTGGGCAATTGAAAATCCTCATCACGGGAGTTCAGTCCATCCAGGCGAGTTCGGAATTGGATCGTTTGGCTGTAAAAGAAAATCTTTTTGATACAAGACCTGATTATGGATGGTCTTCTAAAAAGAAGGAAGAACCAGAAGAAGAGTATTTAATTTTGGATATGGGCTCAGTGAATCGTATTGAAGAAATGCGAATGCTCACAAAAAACGATCCTATTACAAATTTTCCAGAACGTTTTGTTACTTATTATAGTGAAGATGATATCACTTGGCACCAGTTGCATGAGGAAAATTTCTTTTTGTCAGAACCTGGAACTTGGTATAAATGGAGATTTTCACCTGTTAACTTAAGGTATTTAAAACTAGTTTTTTTCCAAGAGAAACAGCAGAATAAAAAAGATTATGTGACGGAAGTCATTGAACTTGAATTGTATTCTAGTCCGGATAAAAAAGATTACGGTGGGCCTGCAAGAGAACCTCTGCCTTATGCGTCCGTCTTACGATCGGGTATTATCCGTTTGGCGGTGGATGGAGAGGTAAAGGAAGGTGTTGTGGTCCAGGCAAACGATAGACGTCTACGTGATGCCACTACCGAATACCGTGGAATCGTCGAATTGGCTTCTGATGGGGAAGAAAAACCAGGTGTCGCTGTCCAAGGAAATGATAAACGCCTAAAAATTGCCACTGAACTCACTCATGGATTAGTAAGATTGTCTCGAAGCGGGGAAGCAAGGCCAGGACTTGTGGTCCAGTCGGATGATGAACGTTTGCGGAGTGCTTCCACGGATCATCCTGGGATCGTGGAGCTTGCGTTAGACGGAGAGACTCGGCCTGGAGTTGTTGTCCAAGGGAATGATTCCCGTTTGCGAGTGGCCACAAAAAAATCAGTTGGTTTGGTGCAACTGGCGGATGCAGGTGAAGTTGCCGTTGATAAAGTAGTTACTGGTGATGACCCTCGATTGAGAGACGCAACAACAACTGCAAAAGGGATTGTGCAACTTGCATCAAACGGTGGGGAAGAGCCAAACACTGTTGTCCAAGGAAATGATAAACGTTTGAAACATGCCAGTACAGAACTTCATGGGATTGTGCAGCTCGCGCACTCCGGTGAAACTAAACCAGGTGCTGTTGTCCAAGGGAATGACAAACGTTTGGCGAAGGCAGGGTTCCAAGATGCAGGGATTGTCCTTCTTGCAAACCACGGTGAAGCAGTTCCCGGTAAGGTGGTGCTTTCTGATGATCCTCGTTTGTCAGACAAAAGAGATCCAAAACCACATACACATCCTTATGCAGAAAAAGAACATGATTATAATTCCCATACCGGGTTATTAAAAATCACAGGGGAAGCAGCCGCTTCTTCTAAAGGTTTTGTCCCTCCGCAAGCAAACGACGCGATCATTTTTGGGAAAAATACAAAAGTGGGAACGGGTGTTGTGGGTGTTTCTATTGGAACAGGTGTATCTGGGTTTGGTGATTCTGTTGGTGTATTTGGGATTTCCAAAGGCCAAACACCAAAACAGTCTGCAGGGATTTTAGGCGCCGGAACTACGGCACCAGGCGGACGATTTGTATCACAATCTGATTTTGCATTGATTGTTGACGGGAAAGGTATTCCCGAAATTGAACTTTCTGGTTCTGGAAAAGCAATTTATGCTAACGGAGAATCTTTATTTGAAGGGAATCTTCGCATCACAAAAGAAGGTGGTGAGGAATGTATTGCTAGATACTTCCGTTTGGATGGCAAAGATGTAGTGACAGCAGGAGATCTATTGATTGCCACCGAAGAACCTGGTGTTCTAGGAAGGTCCAAACACCCCTACTCCACAAATGTCATTGGTGTTTCTGTGGCCAATGCCCATGTTGTTTTTGGAAAACAAGAAAAAGCAGTGGAATATGTTCTTGTTGCTTTGCTTGGAATGACTAAGATCCATGTGGATGCAACACAAGTGCCAATTTATCCAGGGGATCTTTTGGTATCAGGTTTATCTTCCGGTCATGCCGTCAAAGCAGACCCGGCAAAATTGAAGCCGGGAATGCTTGTGGCAAAAGCCATTGAAGCCTGTAAACGAGACAAAGGAAGTATCCTTTGTATGTTAACTTTCTCCTAAAAACAAAGGTTGTGAGGTGGGTTTTTTAATAAAACCTGCCTCGATGGCCCGTTTGAGTAGATACTCTACTGCCCCATGCCCTTCATGTCCTAAGTTTTTTGTAAAATCATTCACATATAGATTGATATGTGATTTGATAACCGCATCATCCTTGTTTTGCGAGTTAGAGCGGATATAATCCATCATTTCTTTTGGTTCTAAGTATGCTGCTTTTAAGCTTTCTCTAAGATTAGATTGGAATTGGAGGGCTACCTCACGTGGAATGTCTCTTCGGATTGCAATTGCACCTAAGGGAATTGGGTATCCCGTTGATTCTTCCCACCATTCCCCAAGATCGACGACTTTTTCCATTCCTCGTTCTTCGTAAGTAAATCGTTCTTCGTGGATGATGACACCTAAGCTTCCTTCTTCACTGAGTACCTTGGGTATGATTTCGTCATAACGAAGGGCAGTTGGTTTTTGTGTTCCGTTTGTATATAGGGATAATAAGAGATTCGCAGTGGTGAGCATCCCTGGGATATATAGTTGTTTATAATTGTTTAGGTCTGTTTTGGAATTTTTTTTTCGAACAAGAATGGGACCACAGCCCCTACCTAAAGCTGATCCCGTTTCTAGTAAAATGTATTTTTCGATAATATGGAAGTATGCTGCAAATGAAAGTTTTGTGACAGGGAATTTTCCTTGAAAAGCAAACTCGTTTAAGTTTTCCACATCATATAATTCTTCTTTTACTGGATAGTTTGTGTTTCGGATCAAATGGTAAAAAAGAAATGTATCGTTTGGACAAGGTGAATAGGCTAAAGAAATCATAGGCTAAAAAAGAACTCCTTTGTTGGTGTGATCCAGAGGATCCTGATCATTAAAAATACAAACAAACTGGAAGATATGCCTAGGAAAAAACGCAAAAAAAGATTTTTAAAGCTATCTTCTAGTAACAATGAAAAAGGTAAAATGAGTGTAAACATACGACTCAAGTTATCAAAAGATCTCCAATAACCTTGTTCCGCAATGAAGATGACAAACAAACTACCGAAAATAGGAACAAGTACATTGATGTTCTTCGGAAGATTGTTTTTTAGGGATTGGACAGAGGCAACGGTAATGGAAATGAGCGAGATAAAAAACAGGATTTTTGGAAATTCTTTTGGTTTAAACTGAAAAGAGCCATTCTCTTGAAAACTTTTAAAAAATCCAAACAATGGGAAGTCTGTCATATCCTTGAACCCTAGAGGGTTCGTTCCCAAATGGTTTGGCGGGTGGATGAGCCCAAAAATCACCAAACAAAGAAATGCGAATCCTGGAATAGAATAGGCAAACATCTGTCCCCATTTTTTTTCCCCCAATGCTTTGAAAATGATGGGAATTAAAAATAATACTCCTAGTTCTCGAGTGATCACCATCATGAAAAAAAAGAATACAGCCCAAAAATCTTTTTTGTTTTTAAAAAAATAAAATGCAATGATTCCGAAACTTACAAAAAGCGAATCGGCAACCAAAAGTAAATTTGCATTTAACGAAAACGGAGAAAACAAATAAAAGATAACATACCATTTTTTGGATTCTGGTAGTAAGGAATACAAACAAAAGACAGAAATTAAAAAAGTGGAGAATAGGATAGTGAGTGTAACCATCGGGTAATAAAAAAACCCGACTAGATTTGAAATGGCCCCTGCTAAAAGAGAAAGACCTAGCCGATGAAAGCGGAAGTGGTAAGAGTCAACAATGAGATCCCAATCTGAGGAAACAAACAGATCTTTTGCGAGAAGGTAGAAGAATTGACCATCATACCCGCCTGATTTGTAAATTACAAAATTTGAATCGACCAGATTGGGGTTGATTTCATAAAATCCTTCCCAAATTCCGATCAATGCTGATAGGGAGTGGTCATAGGGAGCTGTCTTAAAAAATATGAGCCCCCCTACTCCCAAAATGTAAAAAATCAAAAGAAAACAAAGTTGGTAGAGCTTCACACTTCCATTTTGCAAATTTTAACAGATTCGAAAAGGAATTTCTCTGGAATTTTATAAAGATTCTGACAGTTTGTATCCAAAGTTGGGGCAAATGAAAGAAGTTCTCGTTACGATCCAAAGTGTGTATCAATATTTAGAAAAACTTGGCCCCAAAAAATCCTTCCAGATTTTGAAGAATCTTGGTTATGAGAAGTTACTTTCTTTAACGGGGAAAGTCCCCAAGGAAAGGTTGATCGTTCTCACACAAAAATTAAGTGAAGATACGGTTGTGGAACTGGTCAAACAAATTCCTGAGAAGGTCCTTGTGGAGATGATTCGCGAAAATGAGGATGAAGATTTAGTTTATTTCATTCACTCCTTGCCCATGGCCGATTTGGCTCTTGTTTCTCGGAGTATCCCTCCGCATGATGTGGGGTTACTTGCAAAAACATTAGGCCGTGAAACAAGTGTGGAGATCCTTAAAACATTAGGAATTGAAAAGTCAATTGCCTTACTCAAAGAAATTCCAATGAAAGATTTTCTTTGGCTTGTAGATGAAGTTCAAGTCGGTCCTGTTATTCAGCTTGTGAACGAACTCTCAGTCGCGGATTGTAAAAAATGGATCAAACAACGTGGATTGGAAGAATTGCCTGTACTGATTAAGTTTTTTGGTGTTTCCAATGCGATTCAGATATTTAAAAAATTGGGTATGAGTAAAGCATTGGAGATGATGCATCTATTAGGAACCAGAGAAATGTTGGAGTTATCTCTTCTTCTTTCGGGAATGCAGCTGGAAGAAAAAAATATGCCAGCAATTGCGATGTTGAAACCAAACGATTTATCTGCTAAAAACAAAACAAAATCGGCTCCAAAGAAAAAACAAATTCCCAAAAAGAAAAAAGTATCTAAACGCTAACGTTTACTTTGGGGAAGTAAATTGTAAATTTGCTTCCTTCTCCCATTCTGCTTTCTACAAAAATTTCTCCGGACATTTTGTCCACGAGTGACTTAACAATAGATAAACCAAGCCCTGTTCCTCCGATTTTTTTGTTATCGGAAGAAGGAATTCGAAAGAAACGATCGAAGATTTGATTTTTGTAATTTGGATCGATGCCAATGCCTGTATCTTCCACTGTGATTTCAATTTTGCCATTGGTTTCTCGAATTGAGATTCCAATTTTCCCTTTTGAAGTATATTTTAAAGCGTTTACGTATAGATTCGTAATGATTTGAGAGAATTCAAATTTGATCCCTCGCAGAAAAAAACCTTTTTTGAGTGATAAGTCCCATTCAATAGGTTTCCCTTTTGCAAGATGGGAATTCATATGAATGACATCTTCGATCACAGGTACTGGATCGAAAATTTCGATGACCTCATCTTCTTTATCTTTTTCTCTTGAAGTAGTGAGTTTGAGTAGGTTTTCAATTAAAAAACTAAGTCTTTTTGCATTTTTATCAATCACTTCCAACATATTTTTATGTTCGGTGTTAAATGGTAACGAAGGATCGGATTTAAAAAACTCCAAATACCCTCGGATGTTTGTCATCGGGCTTCTGAGTTCGTGGCTTACATTGGAGATAAATTCGTGTTGCAATCGCTCTTGTTCTTTTTTTTCTGAATTTGGTCGGAACTGAACTTGGTAGCGTTTTTTTGGGGAAAGTAGGATGGATGTGAAGCTGATATCCACTTCTAATTTTGATCCATCTTTTAGCATAATTTCTGCATCGGGTAAGGATAACATTGTGTCGGAAGAAAGGTCTGAGCCAAACCGGAGTTGGTTTGAAACTTGGTTTCCTAGGATGATATCTTCAATACTCAACTTCGTGATGTCGCCACGAGTGTATCCAGTGAGAGATCGGAATTGGTTGTTTGCTTCGAGAATGCTTCCTGTATCAGCATCTACGAGTGCAATTGCCTCTCTTGAAAATTCGAATAAGTATCTGTATTTTTCTTCTGAATATTGTAAATCGACAGCGGATCTATCTAGTTTGATTTCTAGGATTGAGATTAAATTTTCGAGTTCTGTAATTTCTTCTCTTTGTAACTCCAACTTTGCGTTGAAGGAATCTAACATCGAGTTGACGAGAACTTTCACCCGGTTGTCAAGTTGCAAAGTTTCGTCTGAGTTAAGTCTTGAATTGTAATTTCCTTGTAGGATATCTAAAACGACTGAGTTAACATCCACAATGAGGTGACGTACAGCATTGAGTTTTCTGTAGTTGATTTGTGAAGGTGCGTGAAGTTTTGTTTCTGTCGGTTCTTGGAAACTGTTGAGTTTACGAACATCAAATACTTTTTTTGGTTCTAATGCGGATAGGATTTCATCAAAGTCGAATGCAGATCGGACAGCATCGGGTTGGATGACCCTTCGGATGAGTCGAAAATATACATCTTTTAGGAGAGGGAACAGTGTGTCTGCGTCTCCTTTATAAGAAAAAATACCTTTTTGGATGAGAGGGTTGGAGTTTAGAAGATTTTTTGTCTCCCCTACTCTAAGGTGTGGGTAAAAATGCGAAAGTTGTAGGTCATCCCATAAATTTCCATTACTGAGTTGGTTTGTGTTTTGCAAAAGATCAATTGCTTTTTTAACAGCAAGAAGAACACCCGAAATCTCTCGTCCCGTTTTTAATACCGCATCTCCACTAAACGCAAGTAAGGTGGATGGAAAAAAGGATTTGGTTTCGAGGATTGGTAGTTCTAAGGTATTGGCAAAGTCTTGGAAGTTTCGAAGGAAAGGGCTTGAAAATGGATCTGAAACTAGTCCCAGACATGTAGGTTTTAAAAATTCTTTTTCTTCTAAAAATCCTGGAGTGTCAATGTAACGAACCTTGACTGGATTTTTTGGGGCATACTCTTCTAAAAATTTTTCTGCATACAATCTCTCGACTGAGTATTGGTGAGGTACAGGGAGTATGTAGGCTTTGTTTCTTGTGAGATCTTCTGGTTTGAATTGGAATCGAGAATAAAATGATAAAGGAGAATGATAAAGATATATCCCTTTGTAAATTCGTTTGAGTTTTGATTTTTTGAGAAAACTATCCTGAAGGTAGGCGATGGTTGGGACCTCACCTGCTTCCACTCGACCGGCGTCCAGTAATGGCATAATGGCCTTGTGATGGGTGTTGACGTGAAGAGTGACTTTGACACCGAATTCTTCAAAGTATCCCTTTTTGTAAGCAACGACAACGGGTAGAGAACTAAGGCGACTTGTTATACAAATCTGGATCACATGGCAACAATCCCAAAAATAGGGATCGTTGCCAAATCTTTCTATAGGGATTTATCGTTAGGAAGAAAAAATCTCTTGGAGGAATTCCGTTGTCCTTTTGGTATATTCGGATACTTCCTTTTCATCCATAACCTTCGCTGAGAGCAAAGCAAGGTCATAAATGACTCTAGCTAACTTTTTGCCTTTTTCGGAGTTTATTCCTTCGAACGCTTGTAAGGCGGACTTTACAAGTGGGGACTTTGAGTTAACCATGAGAGTGTGAGACTTGAGAATGTTTTTCATGTCTTCTCTGTTTAACATGGAGTTCATTTCAGACATTCTTCTCATAAACTCTGGTAAAAGAATCACACCAGGAACTTCTAGTGATTTTAAGGCTTCTACCTTGATTTCAACACCTTCTTTTGGTAAGGAAGATTGAAATAAATTTTGAATTCGATCGGATTCCGTTTTGTTTTCTTCGTTTACTAGATCTTTTGGAGCATCTTTATCCACAATTTGATCAGCAATTTCAGAATCGACTCTTTGGAACTTCCAATCGGGATTTTTCATCTCTAAGTGTTGGATGAGGTGAGAGTCTATTTTGGAATCTACAAGTAATGCTTCTAAACCTTGTGATTTTAGAAGTTCCATATAAACGGATCCCATTTCTGTTTCGTTGGCGTAAAAAATTTTGTTTTGGTTTTTTTCCTTATTTTTTTCCCAATATTCGGAAGTAGTTGAGTATCCACCCTCTGAATTCTTAAAAATCAGATGGTCCTTCATTGCTTCATAAAATTTTTCATCGGTAAGAACTCCATACTTTACAAATAAAGAAATATCTTCCCAGTTTGATTCGTATTTTGATCTATCTTTTTTGAAGTCTTCGATCAAACGATCAGCAACTTTTTTAATGATATGGTTTGATATTTTTTTTACCAACGGATCGTTTTGTAAGTAAGATCTGGAAACATTTAGCGGTAGATCTGGAATGTCTATGGTTCCTTTGAGAATTGTGAGAAATTGTGGGATCAACTCACTTGCATTATCACTCACAAATACATGATTACAAAAAAGTTTGATTCCGTTTTTTGAAGCTTCTAACTCGTGAGTTAACTTTGGAAAATACAAAATACCTTGTAAACGGAATGGATAATCAACGTTTAAATGAATATGGAAGAGAGATTCTCCTGAGAACGGGAACAAATAAGAATAAAAATCTTTATATTCTTCTTGAGAGATTTTGGCTGGTTCGTCAGACCAAAGAGGTTTTTCTCGATTTGCCTTTTCGCCTTGGACATAGATCCCTACGGGTAAAAAATCACAGTATTTTTTGATTAGTTCTTTAAGTTTCCATTTGTCTAGATACTCGCCAGACTCACTATCCAAATAAAGAGAAATTTTAGTACCTCTTGATTCCTTTTCAATGGGTGAAATAGTAAAATCGGTACCGGACTCACTTGACCATAGAACGGCTGTTTGTCCCTTTTTGTATGATTTTGTTTCTATTGTAACTTTTTTGGAAACCATAAAAGAGGAATAGAATCCAAGTCCAAAGTGGCCAATGATTTCGGCTTTGTTTTCTGCATTTTGGTATTGTTTTGCAAAGTCTGTGGCACCGGAAAATGCAATTTGGTTGATGTATTTTTTGACTTCTTCTGTCGTCATACCAACCCCATTGTCTTCAATGCTTAGGATTCGGGTATCCACATCAAAATTTAAATCGATTTTGTAATCGTTCCCGCCTTCAAACTCTTCCGATAAAGAGATTTTTTTTAGTTTGGTGATTGCATCACTTGCATTGGAAACTAATTCTCTTAAGAAAATATCTTTCTCAGAATATAACCATTTTTTTATGATAGGAAAGATATTCTCTGTTTCTACACTAATTTTTCCTGATTCTTCAGCTGACATATATTACTCCTTTGTTTTTAATTGTTTTGTTAATTTTAAGACTTTTGTTTTCTCGAATTTAGATAAAGATAAGAATGTTTTTTTTGGGGTTTCTTTATCTCCTCTTTCAATTAAATTTGAAAGGAGTTGGATGTTTTCTTCGGTGATACCTTTTTTTTCTAAATAATCAACAAGGAATACATTCCTTTTTTTTCCAAAGTTTTGAACCAAATCTACAAACTCATTTGCCTGGAGATTCAATCGATACTTTCTATATCCTAGGTATGAAAGAGTGCCAAAAACAGCAAGAAAAACTAAAATGAAAATGGAAGGTGCTTTTGAATTTGTCATATGATCCAATTTTTCTTTCGGTTCTTTTTTCTTTTCCGAAAGGATGGGCAAGTTTGGAAATTGTAGAGAGAGTGTTTTGTATTGTGAATCTTTTAAAGAAAAGTAAGAAAATTGGTATGGCCCAAGTTGGAGTTTTTCTTCATCTGCTACTTGATGGCCATAAAGAAAGCGAACAACAGAATAAAATCCATATTCACCAGATTCTAACTTTCGAAATGTTTTATTTCTGGTTTGTGAGATTAATTGGTATTTTGTTTTCGAATCGTCCGAAGGTTTAATTCCCTCATGGCCCCCTTCCCCTTCTATTGTGATTTCGAAATAAACAGTTTCTCCTCTATGGACTTCTTTTGGAAAATTGGTGAGGTTGAGTTGGAAATTTCCGATCGCACCGGTAAATGTTTCCGGTTGCTTTGTCGGAAGATTTAATACTGTCACAGTGGCTGGAGTTGTATCCACAGTTTCTTGTAGTGAGTTAAAACGTAAACTATCTCCAGAAATAAATTTTGTTTTTCCGATTTGGAACCTACCTGATTTAATCGGTGTTAATCCATATATTTCTTTGTCATATACTAAGGTTTTTTTAAGAGTATTGTTTCTTTGGACTTCTGGTTCAATTTGAACGGATACTTGTCTTAGTGTTTCTGAGAGAAAATATGGAAACGAGATGGATTGGTTAGGATCTCTCTCTAGAAAGGGTTGTCTATATCCATTGTAGTAGAGCACAAAGTACCCAACAATAGGTTCTCCTTTATAAAATATAGATTTATTGGTATGGAACACAACTTCAGGTGAACCTTCCGTAGGCGTTTCAAAATCTTCGTATGGGAATGGATTGAAAAATTGATTTTGAGAGTTCTTACTTTTTTTGCTAACTTTGAATTGGATGGGGGGTGATTTATAAATCTTGTTGTCATACTCCACTGAAATTTCTGGCAGATGGAATGTGCCTTCAGATTCTGTATCTACATAAAAATTGAGTATTTGAGATTTTGAAACTTTAAAGTTGATGATTTGTGTTTCTGTTCCGCTTCCAGAAAAACGGATTCGAACTCCATTTTGTTTTAAATTTGTTTGGGTTGTTCGGAAGATTTTGTCTCCGTGGGCCCTCACTTCTAATTTGGCATGTTCTCCTAATGAAAATTCGTTAGGAAATAAATGGAATTCAACTTCAGAGGGATTTATGGCAGCCAGTGGTAGGAGGAAAATGTATAGAAATAGAAGCGTATTTTTTTTGTTACCAAAACTTTTCATTATCAAAAGATCCCCCTCTTTTGTTTTTTAAGATGGAGTCTTGAGAAAATGGATCCAAAATTTTTTCTGCATCTGTTTTCTCTTCTTTTTTGTTCCGTTTTTCCTGTTTTGGTTGTGGTTGTTCGTTATTTTCGTCTTTTTTTGGTTTTTCTTCGCCCTCTTTATCCTTTGTTAGGTGTTCTATGTTTTTCTTTGTAGGTAAATGATCCGGATTTATCTCCAAAGTTTTTGAATATGCTTTTAATGCATTTTTTTTGTCACCTAATCTTGAATAAATATTACCAAGGTTAAAATATGTTTTTGCTTTGAGGTCATCGTTCGATTTGGGATGGGTTAATATTTTTTCAGAAATTCCAATTGCTTCTTTGTATTGTCCCAGCTGATAAGCCGTGGCAGATTCATTGTATAAAAGTCTTGGATCGTCATGAATGTATTCCTTTGCTTTTTGGAATTCCATTTGGCTTTCGTTATAATTTTTGTTCTGATAGGATTTGACTCCCTTCTCAATGGTATTGCCACCTGGATCCAATTCCCATGCATATAAATTCGTCTGGCCAAATAAGGAGAAAAGAAAGAAAAAAATTGTAAAAATACCCTTGAGTGTGTTTTGTAAAAATAAGTTTAAGAGTCGCTCTAAAAATAAAAAGAAAAAAGCGGCAATCAAGTATGGGTGGGCTCCATCCTCATTTTTGAATCTTTCGATGGTTTGAATTTTTCTTTTTTTGATAGTATGGACAGTATCTAACAAAGCATATGCACCGTCCGCTTGGAAAGAAACATCATGGTATGTTCCATGATTTTGGTCTGCAATAGATTTTAACTTAGAAACATTCATTTGCGAAATTACTAAATTTGGTGCAGAAAGTGATTCGGTAATTCCAGCATCCGTTGTGACATAGCCCCCTCTTCCTGTCCCTGGATCGCGGTATTCAATGTTCCCTCCTTCTTCCGTCCCGATTCCCCAAACAATCACCTCACCAGCGATTGGCGGTATATTCTGATTTTCGTGGTCTTCTCCATCTGATACAATGATGGTAATTTGAGAGGAGATAACATTGTTTTTTTTTCTGATTAGATTGACTCGATCTAAGGCGATAGATAGATCTGTTCCTTTCGCTCCTACCATCTCTACGCCTAATGCCTGTATATAGTCTGCGACTGCAGCAATATCTGATGTGAGTGGGCAAAACGAAAAAGATTGACCTGCAAAAACAACGATCCCAATTCTATTTCCTTTTAAGTTCGGAAGAATTCGTAATGCTAAGTCTTGAAATCGTTTTAGTCGACTCGGTCTTACATCAGTTGCATTCATTGATAAACTTACATCCACAACAAATAAAATATCAGCGGACTCGAATTCTTTTGTGGATTCGACTTCTGTTGCTTTTACCTTAAATAAAGAATAGAAGGCAAGGGTTAGAGAGATAAGAAAACAGAGAATTCGTAGGAAGTAAAATCTTGTATTTGCTGAAAAAATTCTATTTTTTAGATTGGGGTGTTTTTCTTTGAATGAATTTGTTTTTATATTTATAAAAAGTTTTCCGGAAAATAAAAATGTCCAGAGAACAATAGAAATAATCGCAACCTTCGTTACCGTTAGGATGTCAATCATAGTTTTTCTGTTAGTGGGTATATCATTAATAGACCCGCCACTCCCAATAGAATAAAGAAAACGAATAAGGCCGAAGGGAAATGTGTTTCGTGAATTTCCATTGGTTTAGACGGTAGCTCTACGACTTCTAAGCCATTGATTTCGTTTAGCACTTCTTGTAAAACTTCGGGTGATTCTGCCCGGAAAAATTTTCCCTTGGTTCCAGTTGATATTGACTCTAGGGATTCGTAATTCACTTCATATTGACCCTGCTCTTTCCCGATGCCAATGGAATAAACTTTGATCCCAAAAGCTTTGGCTGCATAGGATGCTGTTTCTGGATCCAATTTTCCGGTATTCGAAACACCATCAGTGAGTAAGATGATAATTTTTGATTTTGCTTGCGAGTCTTTCAATCGGTACGTTGAAAGAACCAATGCATCGCCGACGGCAGTACCTTGTTCGGTGATATCTTCGTCTGATGTTTCGGTGATTAATTCATCCAACGCATATCGATCGCTTGATAATGGAGATTGTAGGTAAGCAGCTCCCGCAAATAACACAATTCCGATTCGATCATATAATCTTTTTTGAATGAACTCTCGGAGTAGTTCTTTTGAAACAGTGAGTCTGTTTTTTGGTAAAAAATCATAGGAATTTACCATAGATCCTGAGATATCTAAGGCAATCATAATATCGATTCCACTGGTGCTATCAGGTGTTAGTTTGTATTTTTCTCCTGGCCCTGCTGCTGCAATTACCAAAAATATTCCTGCTATATAAAATAGAACCTCTGTAAGAATTAATAGAACGCATCTAAATTTTGTAGATAAAAATGAATTTTGTTTTTGGAATCTATCCGATTGGATGAGTAAAACTCCTCCAAATTTTTTGGATTTCCATTGATAAAACGCAACTAATAATAATGGGATGATTAAAAATAGAAGATATGGTCTTTGAAACTGATCAAACATTACAATTCCATATCCTTTTTAATTTTTTCCCAAACAGATCGGGCTTCCTCTTTTTCTAGTTTGGTTTGGTTATTGTCGTATTTAGTGTTTCTGAAAAAAATTCTAAGGTTGCGAAGGATGGATTCATCGATATGTGTTCTATCGAAAAGTTCTGCTAAAAATTCGGAATCAGTGTTTCCTAAAAAATTTTTTTCTAATCTTTTGGAATACACTTCTTTTGCATATTCACTAATCTTAAAGGCAAGTTCTTTTTCGTAAATTGATTCCGACTCTAAATATGTTTCGATCACGTGAAGGCGTTTGGTTGTTTCTTGTAAAACTGGTTGTTTTTCCCATAGTGCATCCACCACTTTTGGCTTTGACTTCCAGTATAAATAAAGTGCATATAATAAATATAGGTTGATTGCAGTGATGAGTAAAACAAGTAACAAACGAAAAAGATAAGGACCGGAAAAATTAATGGGAGGTTCACTGTCTTCAATATCCGTTTCTGAACCTAGTAGTTGCGATTTGACTTTTATTGTTTTTGTTGAATTTTTTTCTTCGCCATTTTCCTTCCAAGATATAGGGAGAATAAAATTTCCTGGTTTATAAAATAAAATTGTAGCGGATAGTTTTGTATTATCTTTTTTGATGTTAAAAATTTTGAAAGAAGGCATTGTAGAGTCTTCGTAAAAATCTCCTTCTTCCATTTGTAAGTCACTCTCAACTCCTTCGGTAAGTTCTAATTGATAATGTACAGTATCACCTACAAAGATTTCCTCTTCTTGGATTGTTTCCTTAGGAGTGGCAAATAAAGAAAAGGAAGAGATAAGAATTAGAAGTATATATTTAGCCATTGCGTTTGATTTTGAAGAGTGGTAGAATTTGATTTGAGAGTTTGGCGTTTGGATTGACTTGGACTAAATTAGAGCCAAAAAATTTTTTTGCTGCTTTCAGATCAGCGACATATGTAGTTTTTTTATTTCTTAAATTGGGTATTTCTTGTGATATTTGGCGGAAAAATTTGAACCAAAAAGGAAAATCCAATGTATCTAATTCATCCTGAATCCAGATCCCAATTGGTTCCCAAACTTTTGCATTTTGTTTGGAGGTCAAATAGTCCCCAAATTCGATAAAATCGGAAATCCAGTAACAAACTGCAAATTTGGGATAAAGTCTAAATGCAAATTGATAAGCAGAATTATAGTTTGTTTTGCCACCTTCTGTTTGTTTTGTGATATTTGTAAAAGTTTTAAATACATCTGCTTCTGTTCTTAACCATTTGCCTGGAGAATGAGAGCGATCGGAAAAGGTAACGAGTAAAATTCGGTTTCCCAATTTAATATGAAATAAGGACAAAAACAAAGCAATTTGAAAGGCAGTGTCTTTTTTTGATTCACTCATTGAGTCACTCATATCATAGAAGATGATAATGGATGCGTCTCTTTCTTCGTAATATTCTTTTGTATACAATTCCCCAGTTCTGGAAGTGACATTCCAATCAATGTAACGAATGTCATCTCCGAAATGGTAGTTACGCACTTCTTTGAAATCTAGTCCCCGACCTTTTTCTCTCATTGGAAGAAAACCTTGTCTGGTCGATGAAAATTTCTTTTTCGTTTCCCATTGCAAAACTTGGAGGAGACGTTTCAGTTCGTGCGTCAACATCTAAGGAACTTCCGTGACAGATAGGATTCGTTTGATAATAGAATCTGTGCTGATGTCCTCGCTAATCGCATCAATGGTTAAGTGAAGTCTATGTTTGACAATTTCCGAGAAAAAACGCTGTATATCCTCGGGAATCACAAAATCTCTACCTTCTAAAAGAGCGTTGATCCGACTCACTTTTAACATAGCAAGGCTTGCTCTGGGGCTTACTCCATGTTGGATAAAGTTTTTTAATTCGTTATCGCTTGTGGTTTGCGGTCGTGTATTGCGTGTTAAGTTAACTATGTAGGATTGTAGTTTTGGTTCAACAAATACACGGTTTGAAATTTCTGAAATCTTTTGGATTTCTTTTGGTTTCATAACTTTCTTTGCTTTTTTCTTAGTAAAATCCAAGTTTCCATGTTGATGTAGGATTGCTACTTCGTCTTCAAAAGAGGGATAGGTGACGATTACTTTAAACAAAAAACGATCTAATTGTGCTTCTGGAAGTGGGTATGTTCCTTCTTGATCGATTGGGTTTTGTGTGGCGATCACAAAAAATGGGGGCTCTAGGTCGAAAGTTTCATCAGCAATCGACACCTGTCTTTCTTCCATACATTGGAGTAAGGCCGATTGTACTTTTGCAGGTGCTCTGTTGATTTCATCAGCTAACAGTACATTGGTGAATATGGGGCCTTTTCTAATTTCAAATGATGAGGTTTTTGGGTTAAAAATATTTGTTCCGGTAAGATCTGCTGGCAATAAATCCGGAGTGAATTGAACTCTCGAAAACTTAGCATCAATGATTGATGCTAAGTTTTTCGCAAGGAGTGTTTTGGCAAGGCCTGGCATTCCCTCTAGAAGTACGTGGCCATTTGCTACAAGTCCAACAAAAAGGGATTGGATGACATTGTCCATCCCTGAGATAGATTCGGATAGTTCCGACCTAAGTAATTTTACCTGATCGGATATTTCTGTAATTTGTTCTTTGTTTATTTGCATTGTGATGGAGTCATTTTTGGCATTGGTTTATCGATCATATAATATTCTGTTTTGCCTCCAATGGTCCAACATCCCATTTTTCTTCCTTGAGGTTCTACAGGTCCTTTCCCTAATTCTCTTCCATCTTCTGAATACTCTGTTGCATCCTCAGTAGAACGGATGACCATACGTTTTTTCCCAGATGGATAAAAGTAAGTATAAGGAATGCTTGGTTTGTAATTTAATTTTAAATCTTGGGTTTCTTCATCAATTTTGACTAGAGAAAAGAAAAGTTTCCCCTCTCCAAGAATTTTACCAGTATTATCATATACTTTAGCAGATTCTAACATACTTTCGTTTGCCATATTCCCATGGTAACCGATTTGGCCGTTTTTGTAATAAAACTTCCATTCACCGGTTCTTGTATGTTTTCTTGGACCTGTTCCAAATATTTTTCCGTCTGCGTAGTATTCTTTCCAGATTCCAGTTCTTTCGTATTTGATATCTAAGTTTTCAGAATTTTCTTTTTTAGAATAATTTCCTTCTGCTAGAATGTTTCCCTTTGCACCGAACATTTTCCATAGACCACTTCTAATATCAGATGAATATGAACCTTGTGACTCCACAGCACCATCTTTGTAATAATTGATTTCTAAACCATTCTTTAGTCCGTTAGCAAAAGAAACTTTTGTTTTGATTCCGTTTCCATCTGCACCTACAAAATAATAAGTCCATTCACCATCTTCTTCGTTATCTTTGAAAGATCCCTTTTCGACCCATTCCCCTTTGTTGTTCTTTCGATAATAAGGCCCATTTTTTTTATCATCTACATAGGTTGTCTCGGAGGTCACATTTCCTTGTTTGTCGAAAGTTTTCGCAACTCCTTCTTTTTTTCCATCCACCCAGGGTGTTTCAGCCAAAAATTTCTGTGGGCTTTCTGGATCAGGTTTTTTCCAAATTCCTATTTTTTTGCCGTCAACATATTCTCCTATTTGGTCAAGAGTTGATTTGTATTTCGGATTTTCTGCGGTAGAGCCGGGTTGTTCGAATTGAATGTATTCTTCCCAGGCACCATGTTTTGGGAGTGATTTAATTTTTGCAGGAGCGAATTTCGCAACTTGGTCGTCCGTACACTTTGTTCCACCGCATTCTGCTTTTACTTCTCCGATGGCACGAATTCCGCCTGAGTTTTTAAATCTCTCTGTTCGTATCCACTTACCTTTTGTTAGTTTTAACTCAAACTCTTGGTCGCCTGATCCGTCTTTTACGGAGGCACCAGAACATTGGATAAGGAGTGTTGCAATGGTTAAGTAGAGAAGTTTGTATTTCATGTTTCTATCCTGTCAAAGAGATGTGCGCGTTTCAATTTATTTACCGATAGTAATTCATTCGCAATCGCAATTTTTCCTCCCGTCAACTTATCGGAGAAAAAACGTGGAGGGAGAATGTGGAATGCTCCCTCTCCTTTTACGTATAAAGTTTCTCCGTCAAGCGAAGTAAGTTCACATTCCAGGAGAACTTTGCGTTTTGCTTTTTTAATTGGCCATGCGCGAATTAGTAATTCTTTTTCGACTGGCGTTGCCTTATGGAATTTGAAACTCATAGTGTCTGTCATCACAATGTATCCTAAATGAAAGCAGAGACCTCCCATTGCCTCATCCAAAACAGTTGATAGGATCCCTCCGTGAACAAAGCCAGGGGCTCCGTTGTACATTCTTTTAAAACTATAAGTAAAGTTTACTTCTCCTGTTTCATCGTGAAAAGTGAAATCTGCGACGAGTCCTAATGGGTTTTCTTTCCCGCATCCGAAACAAGTATCATGATGGATTTCATAACCATGTTTGGAAGGATTTTCTATCGGTTGGTTCATTCATTGTCCTTGGGTTTTTAATTTAAAAAATCGATAATGACGGAAGAAACTTCTTCTGGAGAGTCCATATGCAAATGATGCCCACCAGGCAAGATTACTTCCTTTAAATTTTTGACTGCATCTTTTCTGTTTTTGTATTTTTCTGCTATTGGAAATCCGGATTGATCGCCTAGTATGAGTAAGGTTGGACATTCGATCCTTTTGCAGAAAGATTCAATTTGTTCTTCAGTATAACGAAAAAAAGAATTATAATGGAGTCTTAAATCCCTTCTAGGCTTAAAACCTTTTGGTGTTTTTTCGATTCCTCGTTCCATAAGAATTTCAGCCGATTCTTTATTCATATCTCCTGCTTTCATTCTCACTCCTACTGCTGACTCCATATCAGGGAAATACGTTTCTTTTTTGCCTCTTGGATGGAGGATTTGTTTAATTGCTTCTGTGAGAATATCTGGCGCAGATTCAGAGAGGTTTGTCAATGGTCCGAGTGATTCGATTAAAACTAATTTGCTGATTGGTAAAAGGTTTGTACCGGCAACTAACGTAGAAACTGCGGCTCCCATGGAATGTGCCATAAGAATAAAATTTTCTAGTCCTAGTGTTTGTGCTATGGAGATAACTTCCAGAGTATATTCAGCAAAATAATATACTGTATTTTCTGGTTTGTGGCTAGATTTCCCATGACCTGGAAAGTCAATAGAGATAAACCGATAGTCGAGAAAATACTTAGCAAGCGGTGCAAAACTATTCGCATTGTCTAACCAACCATGAAACGCAAGGATTGGTATCCCTTGTGGATTCCCCCACTCAACACCCTCAATGGTATGAAATTTTGTGCGAATTGAAATCGGCAACATATACCTAAGGCTTTTTGGTTCCATCCGATTGTAAACATTTATCTTTTAGATTTGCGCTTGATTCTTTTTTACTTTTTTAATTGAATTTCATCATGAACCGTTTTCTTTTGATTTTCTTTGTATTCATTTTTGGGATAGCGCTCTTTGCAGAAACCAAACAAAAGTCTATTTGCATAAGTTTAGAGGACTGCGAAAAAAAAGCAGATTCCACAGAGATCCATCGAAAAAAAATTACTTTTTTAACTTTTGGCATTTCTGAATTTGCAAGTGTTGCATCGACTCGTGACCAAATTCCTTTATATTTAAAACGATTGAAGTCTACCATTTTAGAGGCAAACGGTGAGACAGGTTATAAAGGGGAAATTATATTAAAAGTAACCCATAAACCTGAATATAAAATTACACAGCTAAACAAAGCCGAAGAAGATCTTCGGTATCTTGAGTCCAATCAAAAATCTTTAACTAAAGAAGAGTCTGATGAATTAGAAAAATTGAAAACTTTGTTAGGTGACTCAAAATAGATGGGAAGAATTATTTTTGTTTTACTATTTTCTTTTTTTGCCTGTGCTCAACTTTCTCGCGAAGAACAATTTCAAGCCGAGTGCGAAAAAACACGAAAACGAAGTTATCTTTTTATGATACCTATTTTAGAAAGACATACAACAGGAGGAATTACGGAACAAAATAATCTTGTTTGGATTGGGAATACAGAACTTGCCTATAAAAAATGTATTTCGGAAGCAGATAAAAATCAATTCAACTTACGGTCGAATTGAGAGTTCATCCATTTCTTCTTGGATTAGTCTTGATCCTGCTCGGAACGTCAAATAACTCCAGACCCAGCTGAGTAGAGTGCTTACTTTGTTTTTGAAGCCAACTTGATAGACAAGATGAACAAAAAGCCAACCGAGCCAGCCAAGAATTCCTTTTAAACGAATTTTGCCAAATTCAGCAACAGCATCGGTTCTTCCGATGGTTGCCATGTTTCCTTTATCAAAATAATGGAATGGAGAGATGGATTTCTTTTTTTCAATTGTTTCTATCACTTTTGCAACATATCTCCCTTGTTGCATAGCAACAGGTGAAACTCCCGGCAATGGCCTTGTCAATCCAGAACTGTAATTTGCTGCATCTCCAATTACGAATACTTCAGGAAATTCGGAGGTTCTACAGTATTCGTCTACGATGATTCTATTCGCCTTATCTTTGTTAATCGGTAGATTTTTGGCAAGTTCTGATCCTTCTACTCCAGCTGCCCAAATGACAGTTTTGGATTCGATGGTTCGGTCTTTGAGGACAACACCTGTGTCTGTAATGTCTAAAACTGGAGAATTGGTTAGAACTTCAACTCCCCTACTCTCTAATTTTTCTTTAGTGAACTGGCTAGATTTTTCGTTGAAGGCAGTGAGAAGTCTTGGTCCTGCTTCTATTAAAGTTACCTTTGTCATTCCTGAATCAATATTTCGAAAGTCTTTTCTAATGATATTATGAGATAATTCAGCAATTGAGCCTGCTAGTTCAACACCTGTGGGGCCACCTCCGATGATCACATAATGCATAAAACTTTTTGCTTTTTCATAGTTCCCAATTAACTCTGCTTGTTCAAAGGAAAGTAATATTCTCCTTCGGATTGCTAAGGCATCTTTGAGATTTTTAAGACCTAATGTTTTTTCTTTCCAAGTGTTGTTTCCAAAATAACTAGTCCTTGCTCCTGTTGCTAATACCAAGTAGTCATAAGATTCGGAATTGTTTTGAAATTTTACAGTCCTATTTTTGAAATCAATTTCAGTTACATCCCCTAATAGTATTTTTACATTTTTAAATTTTGTTGTAATGGATCTAGAAGGAATGGCGATATCGGCTGGAGACAAAACTGCGGTTGCTACTTGGTACAAAAGAGGCTGAAAGAGGTGATGATTTTTTTTATCAACAACAGTGATTTCGAAGGAGCTGTTGTTCGCAAGTGATTTGATTACTTGTAAGCCACCGAATCCTGCTCCAATGATTAGTATTTTTTTCTTTATTTGAGACATTTTTCTATTCCTAAAAAATTTAGAAATCCAAAGGAACAATCCTCTACAAGATCCTGTACTTTTTCAAAAGCGGTTTCGTTTTTATAGTACGGATCGGGAACGATAGGTTGTCCCTTATCACTTCTAAATTGACCAAAAAGAAATATTTTCTCTTGGATTTTAATATCATTTGTTAGACTGATTACATCTTGGAAGTTGTTCTCATCCATGACCAATAAATAATCGAAATAAGTTAGGTCTGTCCGAGACAATTTTCTGGATCTATGTGTTAAATCGATTCCTCTTTTTGCGGCTACTTTTCGTGTTCTTGGATCTGCTAATTCACCGTCATGGTACCCGGAAGTTCCACAGGAATCAATTTCAAATAAATCGTTTAGGTTTTTTGTTTTGATTAAATTCTTAAATGCGCCCTCTGCCGCAGGAGAACGACAAATATTTCCTAAACAAATAAAAAGGACTTTGGTTTTTTGTTTCATTTAATTAAGATAATAGATATATTTTTTCCCAATATCTTTTAGCCACTTCTCTGCAATTTTGTAATTTGGGTTCTGTGATTCAACAATCTTCCAGAATTTTGAGGAATGGTTGTGTTCGATTGTATGTGCAATTTCATGCAAGATTATATATTCAATGATCTGTTCTGGGCAATGTATCAAACTAAGATTTAACGAAATCTGATTTTTTGAATTACAACTTCCCCAAAGTGATCTCATGGGTTTGATCGAGATTTTTGTCACTTCCGTATTAAGGGCAAACGAAGTAGATTGTACCATCGGTTCAATTTTTTTTAATAACAAGTCGCGAAAAACAAGTTTTCCTTTTTGGATTTGTGACTTCTCGCTTTTTGTTTTAGGAATTTGAATGGCCTCTCCTGATAAGTTGTATTTTCCCTTTGGTAAGAGTTGGATCGTTGTCAAATTCCCGAAAATATGAGTTTTCTCTTCATTTTCAAATTTCAATTTTTTCGGGATATCTTTGGGAAGTTGTTTGAGTTTTGATAGAATCCATTCTCTTTTTTCAAAAAGAAATTCATCCAATTGTTTTTTGGGAACTTTTGCTGGGTGTTTTAAAACAACTTTGCCATTTTGATAAACGACTAGTGAGATATTCCTACCTTTACTTGGTTTTCGTTCTATATTGAAGTCTTCCATCATTTGTTAGATTTATTTTATGATTCTGTTTTTTAGTCTAAGTTTTCTTTTTTTTGAGGCCAATCAATTTTATTTAAGGCCCCAATCTCGATACTAAAATCTTTGATATTGATATGCGACTTAAATCCGCTTACCAAATTGGAAGCGATGTCTTCCATTGTGAGTCCCCCTTGGGAAGTAAATCGTCCTTCAGAAAAAAATCTACGGTGGTTGACTCTCAGGTAACTCAGCCACGATGAATTAAATTTATATCCAACTTCTGCTTTGGATGCCCAACCAAGGCCATAGTTTTCTGAGAAAAAATTGATGGAACGTTGGACATGAAAATCTCTGGTTTTGATTCTTCCAATTGATGGCATAAAACTGAGGTCTAAATAAAAATCTCCCGAAGAGTACCGGTAACCACCTCCGAAAAAAAACTCCCATAGGTCATTTGAGAAACTAAGTCCATTACCAATTGGACCATAAAAAACTGGGCTGGAATCGATGTACTGGTTCACATCATAAAATAGATATTTGAAGTATGAGTACCTTGCTCCAGTCGAGAGAAAAAATCCGGAACCATTTGCCCAGTAGTTTGGATTTGCATCTTGGAAATAATATCTACCATAAACTTCTGCTCTATTTTCATAAACAGTAGATTTCCCTTTTCCGTCTGCAAAGTTACGGCTGCCTGAATAAATGGTAGCAGAATCTCTATAACTCCATTCTCGCGTTGCGATTTTTGTACCATTTTCCGTTGATACAGATCCAAGCACAAAGTCTTCATCTCTGGCTTGTCCTGATTTTTGGTACCAACCCGAAGTTTTGAGTGAACCGCTAATTTCCCATCTATCTTGGGTAAGGATTCCCTGGATGCCGAATAGCGGAAATGTCCTTGGAAAGGTGATTCTTGACCCACCGCGGATTCCCGATAGATTGGGATACTTATTTCCTGTTTCGAAAATATATTCTCCGCCGGATTTTTCTACCGATGGACCCCAGATGACTTCTGCAGAAATCGATGTAAGGCCAAGGAATAAAAATAAAATAGGTAAGTTGGAATATTTAGGCACCAACGTAAGTTCTATTTCACCTATAAGTTGTAAATTCCTAAATTATAAGTTCAGAAAAGGGTAGATGGTAGTTCTATTGGTATGTCCGCAAAAAACTTCGTTTTTCTTAGGGGTGAAATGATTTCACCCCTAAGAGACATAATTAAATTGACACTCCAAGCGGACCTAGCATCATTTATGCAGGTTATGGGCAAATCAGATTCAATATTGACTGAAGAAGGAGCGGCAAAGTTCGTTGGGCTGAGCACTGAAGAGTTTTCTGCTAAAGCGTCTGCACTAAAGATTCCTGGATGGAAATCCGGAGAATTTAAAGAATCGGTTCTTCTTAAATATTTTGAACCTACTCATTCTGATGGTTTCGATAGTCATGTGATTGCTATATCGAATCAGAAAGGAGGGGAGGGGAAAACTACGATCAGCTTATATTTAGCGGAGGCCCTGGCTGAAAATCATAAAGTGCTCTTGATCGATTGGGATCCACAGGCAAATGCAACACAACTTTTTTTAAAAGACGATGTTCCTTCCGTAATGGATTATCTCGGTTACCGAGGGAAAAAAGCTAAAAATATTGAGCCCGCTATCAGGACGATCAGTGAGAATTTTGATTTGCTTCCATCAACGTTGGAGCTCGCAAATTTAACAACTCCATATGAGAGAGATGACTTTGAATTATTAAACGAAGCAATTCTACCGTTACGTTCTCGTTATGAATATATAATTATTGATTGCCCGCCTTCTCTTGGTCTGATTTTGGAAAATGCTTTGATCTGCGCTGATTATATTCTTGTCCCGATACAAACACGGGCGTTTAGTCTGCAAGGGATTAGAGATTTATATGAAACAATTCAGAAAATTCAAAGAAAGGCTAACCAGAGATTAAAGTTATTGGGAGCTGTATTAAATCAATACGAAGGTCAGAAAGCACTCGCTGGATTGGCCGAAGGAGTGAAAAAATACTTTCCCGTCTTTGAGACAGTTGTTCAAAGGAGAGAGGCAATCCCTCAAGCCCAAGCAAAGATGTCTCTTTTAGCTAAAATTGATTTAGCAACAATGAAAAATTTCAGAGAACTAGCAGTAGAGGTTAAAAACAAAATCAATGTCCAAAAAAACTGAGTTTCAAGCTTTAGATTTAATCTCTGCATACTCCGAAAAGAAGAAGAATCCTTCACATTTGGAGTTAAACCAAATTTTCCCAAATCCAACTCAGCCTAGGTTGATAGGGAGGGAAGACACGACAGATTTGTTGCCTTCGATGGAAAGACTGGGCCTAATAGAACCAATTCTTGTCAGGAAAGACAAAGGAAAATATCTGATCGTTGCAGGGGAACGTAGGTATCGCGCAGCAATAAAGCTTGGATGGAAAGAAATTCCAGCAATCATCACCGATGCGAATGAAGATGTATGTTATGAGATGTCACTTGCAGAAAACGAAAAGAGAAAAAATTTAAACCCTTGGGAAGTGGGGAAAGCGATTCAGTTTCTACGCAAAGAAAAAAGGAAAACTGCAGAGGAAGTGTCAGAATTGTTGGGTTACAGCGGAAGGTATGTAAAACAACTTAGCAGTATCGCTCGATTGGATCAAAAATCTGTGATGGAACTTATGATTAGTGGGAAGCCTCTTTCCGTAAAGAATCTGGAAGAACTGCTAAAACGTAAAGAAAACAGAGGGGGTGAAATGATTTCACCCCGGGCAGGAGCAAGTTCAGGCCGTATTAGTATTAATGTAGGTAAACTTAGCGGTAAGATAAGGGATAACTTTCTAAAAGAATTAAGTTTACTCAAAAAAAAATACGGAATCAACGAATAGAGGAAAAATGAAATCAATTTTAAAACTTAAAACGATAGATGATATCGAAAGAGAGTTATCAATTATAGTTGCTTGTGAGAAAAAGCAGAAAGCTGACATCAGCCTAAGCCAAATCTATGATTTTTTAGCAGAATCGATAGAGTTATCTATCCAAAGAATAGGTGCAACGAACAAAAGAAATACAATCAATAAATTATTGGGTAAATATAAGTTTGCTAAACTCATTTCAAAAGGGAATTATACCAAAGCCAATCAAATTCCAGGATTCCCACCAAAAGATTTAGGTGATGCGGACTCGGCCTTATTGAGACTAAAAACATCCCTGACCGCATTTAAATTACACTCGGGCCCATTTGCAGAACATTCTGTTTTTGGAGAATTAGATAAAAAACAGTGGGAACGTATTCATGGAATTCTTGCAGTTTTTTTGTTTGGTTATATCCAATTGTTCGGAGATGAAAAATTAAGATTCGCCAAAGACAGAGAACAAAGAAAAGAAAAAACATTTTCTGAGAAAAAACACAATCACCCTCAAAAGAAAAAAGATGATCGTGATTCAAAACCAAATGGTCATAACAATCGGAAATGGAAAAACAAAAAAAAATCTCACCACAAAGGGAATAAAAACCAAGGTGGGACTCGATGAAAATTTGTTTAGTTGCAGGAAGTCACCGAAAAAATTCTCAATCATTAAAAGTGGGAAAATTTTTAGCAAAGACATTGGAAACAAAAGGAATTGAAACGATTCTTTTTGATTTGGGTGGGAACCCACTTCCACTTTGGGAACCTGCGATGTGGGAAAAAGAATCAGAAATCAAAAAGTTTTGGTTAGAGTATAGTAATGGGTTTGGAAGTGCGGATGCTTATGTTTTTCTATCACCTGAATATGCAGGTATGGCGAGTCCTGCATTAAAAAACTTCTTCCTCTATTTGTCTAGTGGGGATCTTTCCCACAAACCTGGATTAATTATTACTGTATCAAGTGGAATGGGGGGAAGTTATCCCAACGCCGAACTTAGAATGTCTAGTTATAAAAACACTCGCATTGTTTATCTTCCTGATCATGTCATCGTTCGTCATGTAGAGTCTGTATTAAATTCAGAATCTCCAGAAGGCAAAGATGATGAATACATTAGGACTAGATTGAATTACGTTTTAAGTGTACTCGTGGAATATGCAAAAGCGCTTACTCAGGTACGCCAGAGTGGTGTGATCGACTTAAAAACTTACCCTTTTGGATTATAATAGCGATTAAAATCGGTATTCCGACATTTAAAAATAAAGTTACGATATATCCCAAATAAGGTCCACCCAGTGAATAAGGGTCTATACTGTGCATTGTATGAATGACGAAAGGGTGTAATAAAAAGATATATAAACTTTTGTTGCCTATGTAGCTAATCAAGTTGGACAAAGTTTTGTTAAATTTAGGGATAAGTTCCCAAATGAAGAGAAAGAAAAAAATAGGGTAAACCAAGTGGTGGTTTTTAAAATCTGAAAAATAAACCCCACTAAATAAAATTAACAAAAAAAGAAACACCAAAGAGATAGCTCCCAGAAGAAGCTTTATTTCTCCTTTTGGTTTGGTTTTTTCTTCATATGAGAATCCAATTTGAATTCCCAAAACAAAAAAGAAAATATAGTTCAAAATTGAAATCGAATGGTATTCTTTTGGTAAGATCGTATCAAAAAAGCCTAAGTTAGAGAATAGATTCAATATAAAAGAAATGAACAATGTAATTTTGGAGATTGATTGGTTGGTTAGAGTTTTTTCCAAAACATAGTAGAGAAGATAAAATTGTAGTAAAAGTGGAACAAAGTAGTAAGGAGCAAATACTTTTCCTAAACAGTAAAATTGTAAAAATTCTAAGATATTATAATTTTGGTATTTAACTAAATAACCAGCAATTGATGCCAATGTATAGGGAAGGAGAAGGTTCTTTACTTTTGAATTCCAGTAACCACTCTTTTTTCTTAAAAAAATTGCTGATGTTAAGATAAACAGTGGAACCGAAAAACGAGATAAATTGGAAAAAAACAAAGTAGTTCTGATGACAACTGCATCACCTGGATGAAAAAACTGAAAGTATGAATGTATATGAATTAAAACGATTCCTACCATAGCAAAACCACGAAGGAGATCAAAGCGACTCTCTCTTCCTTCCTTGGTAGGTCGAGGATGAGGAAGAGAATAGGGGATTTTGAAAGCCCAGAGGTACAAAGCAGCAAGTCCCGTTAGTATGATCCCTAGTAATTCCCATTCCATAAATCTTTTCTCCCTTACGGCATTTTCTTTTCAGATTTCCTGGGGGAAAGGAAAATGAATTCAGATTTTAGGCAAAATAGCCAAAAATAGATACAGGAGCTACTAATCAATGAGCAAACTCAACATTCCGCCAAATCAGAGAATCTTCAAAGAAGGGGAACTGAATAATGCGATGTACATCATCCTACAAGGAAACGTTGAGATTTTTTTTACGGTGAATAATAGCCAAACTCGATTGGCACTAATGAAACCAGGAGATTTTTTTGGTGAGATGGCTTTGTTTAGTTCCAATCCAAGAAGTGCAACGGCGAGAACAATTACGAATTGTGAAGTGGCAGTGATCGAAAGTAAACAACAACTTGAAAACTTTCTAGTTAAAAATCCTAAGTTTGCTGCAAAAATGGTTTCCATTATGGCAGATAGGCTTGCTCGCACGAATGAATTACTTATCAGTAGTATGGAAAAATCAGTGGCTAAGAAAATTGAATTTAGTAATGACGTAGGCAAAGAACACCAAATTGGAATTAGTGATGTTCAGGATGTGGAATGATTATCCGTAGATAGTCGGCAAATTCTTTTTGATTAACGTAATTTCAAGAATTGGAGCATAACTCAGTAAGTTCTTAATGTTTACCATTTGGCCTTCTGCCAAAAGAAACTCAGTTAGAATTTCTAAGGTTTCCTCTGGGGGAAGAGTCGAAATACTTGGATATTCAGGATGTCCCACCAGGTTAAATTCAGGTGCAAGTTTAGAATCTAATAATTGTTCGTCTTCTAAGTTAAGTAAATCTTTCCAGTTCATAACTAAATTAAGAGATTTTGGTATTCTTCTCTATGCTCCTCGAATTGGATTTTAAACCTTTCTTGCATATCACGAAATTCTTTTTCTGAAGTAATTTCAAAATACTCTAAAACTTCCGGTTCTACAGTGAAGTAATTCCCCTTACCACGACCGATATTCGCCAAAATATCTGCCAGGTAAATGATCTGGCATAGGATGTTGTTCCTACTTTTACATTGCCATGGTTTGTGATGGTAACGTATGACATCTAAAATTTCTTCCGGGAAGTTCCATTTTTCTGACATCAAATAGCCGATTTCTGAATGTGTCGTTCCTAATGTGTATTCTTCTACCCATTCAGAAATTTCATTATTGTCATCACTTCTTAAGACTCGGATTTGGTTCACTTGGCTAAGATCCAAAGAAAGTAAAACCATCCTTCCCAAGTCATGTAAAAGTGCAGAAATGACGGCAGGCTCCAAAAGTTTTAAATGTTTTTTCCGATCTTCTATAAGGAAACGAGCATACATGGATGTTTTAAAGGAATGGGTCCATACTAATACTTGTTTCGCATAACGGGAGTTAAGTACTTTTTTCGCACCTAGTGTTAAAAAAATTGATTCCAGGTTTCGAAGGCCAATTCTTTTGACTCCCTCAAGAACTGAAATAATTGGTGTATGAGGCCCAAATAACGGGGAGTTGGCGATTTTCAAAATTTCTGCTGTTATGGCAGGATCTTTTTCTACTTGGGCCGAGATCTCATGCCAATCAACGTCTTTTTTCTTTGCGATAAAAATCAATTTCTGAATTTGCGGCGGTAGGGGAGGAAGACTATTTACCTCACGGACCAAAAGATTTTTTATATTGGTTTGGTTTTCTTTTGGTATGAGTTGTTTTGGTATTCGTATAATCACTTCCGTAGAATCTTCAGTTGTCACTAATTGAAAGAACTGGTTGGAAATACCAGAGTTTCTAAGTAGGATATGAATCAAAACAATCCCAAGGCCTGAACTTTCCTCGTTGTCAACAGACTCTCGGTAGGCATCATTTATGTTTTTGTATTTTCCAGAAGCTTGGACTCGTTTTAAAATTCTGTTTTTTTCTTCAGGAAGGATTTTGGCGTTATTCTTAACTTTGAATTCTATATAATCTTCTTTGAAAATGGTACTTAAGGTAATTTTGTATTCGGAATGATCCAATGCCAAAAATACTCTTTTTCGGTTATGGCCAAATTCGTCCTTATACATAGGAATGCCTCTGGCATAATCTTTTTCATCCCAGAGATTCAAACCCTGTTCCTTAAAAAAGACACGTTTGCCGTTAGCCTTACATCCGTTTACTAGTAGTTCACTCAGGATTGTAAAAAGGATTTCATGTAGGAATTCTAAGGAAATGCTGCGGACCACTCTGCCAATCCATACATCCAATTCCGGGCAGTCGATTTCCGAAAAGTGGACATATTCTTTGGAAATCAGTTTTCCGGAAAGAAAGTCCTCCTGAAAGGTAATGAGTGGGGGAATCGACATGATAAACCTGTTTTGAACCTTGTTTCTCTTTTTGAAAACCGAAAATTTTATTTTGAAATTTGAGTCAGGATTCCGATAATGAAGACTATGGAACTCTTAAAAAAATCCCTTCCAATTGCCCTTGTGTTATTTGTAGCAACTCTGTCTATTTCTGCGCAGGACACAAAACCACAATCTACACCCACTGATGTGAGCCAAGAAAATCACGATGCAAAAGAGGGACAAGATAAAGAGTTGTTCGAATACTATTATAAAACTCGCCCAGAAAATTTACCACCTAATAAAGCAAAATTGGAATATAACTTAATTAAGACGCTAAAAAAAGAAATTATGAGCCGAGATTATTCCAAAGAATCTGCAGAAGCGATTAAAAAAATCGATGCAACTAATATTCAATATGAAAGAGTTTATAGAGAGAGTAAATGGCTTCGTGGATTTATGACGCAGAACACTCATTTGAATTATTCAGAGTTCATGTACATAGTAAAACACGATAAATACATGTGTTTTGTGAATTTTGATGTTAATCCTGAGACTTATTTACAACAATCTCGTCAATCGCATCTGGTTTTTGCTGCGAAGGATAAGTTTGAGATAGTAATCCCAAAACCCTAAAAAGGGAAGTAACACCAACTAATACGAGTAAATAGACAAATCCATATTGAAAGTATCTTTCTAAGTTTTCCAAAAGGGGGAGTGGTTCTTCATTCCCCTTGATTTGCGAAATCGCCGTTTGTTTCCCAAAAATTCTGATTTCTTTCTTATAAACTTCGATTGTATCACCTAACCGCAGTCTTTTGTAAATGGAGTAGGGGATTCGTTCAGTAATCTCATATAAAGATCCATTACTAAGTCCGAAACTATAATGGCATTGATAAGCAATGGGGAATTGGTTTTTGACTCGAGAAAGTTCCTGGACTATCGCAAAACTCCTGTTTCTCTCCTCGTTTAAGGTTTTTGTTTCAAATTGTAAGTGGGAGTTTTCGAAATGAACAAGAGAATAAAATAATGCAATAACGGCAAAAGATACGAAAACCGAGTTGGAGATCCAAACGGAAATTCGAGGAGACATCTAGGACTTAGATGGCTCCTCAAAGGACTTTAAAGCTTCTTCCCTATCAGCATAAAATTGGAAAGCATTAGAAAGACCAAGTAAATGAAACACTTGTAAGATGGAGCTTGTGACACCGACCAAAGCCATTTCCTTATTTCTTTTTTGTAAGTTCATTTTCACATCGAGAATCATACGAATTCCTAAGCTGGAAATGTATCGAAGCTCAGAAAAATCTAAAATTAAATGTTTTCTGTCTGTCCCAACCATTTCATCCAGAATTGTTTGTGTGATGCGGTCAAGCGGGCCCGATTCCATACGACCTTTGATTTGGACGATGACGGTTCCATTGATGCGTTTTTGCTCTATTTCGTATGGTAAGTCTTGCATGGATTCCCCTCTCTTTAGCGGAACAATAACAGATAATTTCTCTGGCGATAACCTGATCGTCGCCTTTGCATAAGGTGGAAATGGGTAGTGTCTCTCTGTGAGAGAATCAACTGCCAATCCGCCATTCATTTCAGAAATAACTTCCACTTGATCCAAGGCCCTAAAATCTGCCAAGGAAAACTCTGTTTCTCGAGACTTCACTCGGATTTCTCGTGAATAAACATGGAAAAAAGGCTCATGTTTTGAAAATGGAGAGAATTTCTTTGGAAAACAAGAGCTAATCCAACCTGTGGATCCTGCACCTGTGTAGACAAGCAAACCCGAACATTTTTGTTCCTCTTTTTGCCCTTGGTAGGAAATCCAAAACCGGGAAGTGAGATCGGGACTATTGTTTCGGATGGAAAGTTCACAGATCGCTGGTACAGTTTTCAGTTTGGTTCCATTGGGATAGAGAATTTCCGTATCTAAAAGAGACCATGACTCAACTTGCGTGTGTTGGAAGTTATTTTTGACAGCAGCCTTTAATTCTTCGGCAGTAAAACCAAGTAGTGCGCCTACAGAAGAATGGGGGTCGGAATTACATCCGATTAAATGAGTATTCCCTGCCAAATGGGCCACATAAGTGAAATGATTATCACCGCCATGGGCGACGATCAAATCATACTTGGTTCCATCTTCTGGATCAAAGTTTTCACGAAATACAAAGTCTGCATTGGGGAAAACATGGGATTTTAAAAAGTTACGAGACTCTAATTGCCTTTCATGTGATTCAAAAGTCCTTTGAAAGACTTCTGGATTTTGACGCGCCACTTCTTTATAGGCCTGGATGGAGCCATAAGTTTCCAAATCTAATTCGTATTTGGTACGTTTGAAGACCACTACGACCTTTTTATACTTGGTGGAAGCCATGAGTTTTGGAAGAAATTCCCATTTTCCTTAGGGAAATAAAGGTTTTTTTAAAAAAACTTCGTTTTTCTTAGGAAATTTGCAGAAAAATTGTATCCAAAATCAATTTAGTCTTGTACCAAATCATGTAGTTTTGTAAATAATGTGTAACCGTTAAATGGTTTAGAGGAAAATCAAAGTATGGCAACAACTCCTACCCCAATGAAGAAGTCCGAAATGCTCAGCGAACTTGCTGAAACAACTGGTATGACCAAAAAGAACGTAGCAGCGTTCCTAGACTCCTTTGTTGAACTTGCTTATAAAGAAACTAAGAAAAACGGTGCATTTGTGATCCCTGGTTTAGGAAAACTTGTTAAACGCAATCGTCCAAAACGTAAAGGTAGAAACCCTGCAACTGGTGAAGCGATTGTAATCCCTGCTAAAACCGTTGTTAAATTCACATTATCTAAGACTTGTAAAGACGCAGTTGTGCCTCCTAAAAAATAAATTAGTTTGTGAACCCAGGTGGACGACCCCCTGGGTATTATATGGATAAAAAACCTTATCCTTTTTTACCTTTCGAAGATTCTCTCGTTGGAGAGAAAATCCTTCTTGTTTGGCAAGAAAGTCATCATTCAGAAAAAAATTTAAAAGAACATTTATTAAAAGCATTGGATCTTACGGAAGATCAGATTGTTTTTACACCAAATGCCATCAAACAAAAGTTAATGGTCTCATATCCTACTGAGATTCGTAACTTCATCGAAGAGAAAAATCCTTCTCAAATCACTGAATTGTTGTTAACAATCGCTAAAGGGAAGTCGAAAGTTCATCCTACACCTGCACTTGATATCACATTTGAACTGATAGAATGGATTCTCACAGGATTTGATTTGGATGATGTACTAGTGGAAACCTTATCCGCATTATTCGGAACACCTTTAACCAATGGATTTGTAGACCAAGTAAGAGCTGAATACATCAAAGAACTGAGAGGATAAAGTTTTTTTTAAAGAAACTTTATTTTTATTGTCAAACATTGAACTTGGTTCAAATTTTGGACAAATAAGGACTTTGGTTACCAATATGCAAACTCGTGATATTTATAAATGGGGATCTCCCGATGTAGAAGAAAAACTGCCTGAACATACTTTAAAATTTTTGGAAGAGCAGTTCCCCGTTGATAAAGAATTCAAAGCTTCTCTGCCGAAAGGAGAACTTCCACTTAACCCCTTAAAAAAATCTAAACTTTCGCAAACAACCATCACAAAACTAAAACAAATTGTTGGGAAAGACCACGTTTTGTTAGACGATCCTTCTCGTGCTCGACATTCTATTGGAAAGTTTTATACCGAAATTTATAAAGCAAGATTTGGTGAAGTGACTGATGTAGTTGATGTAGTTGTCTCTCCTAAAAATGAAGCGGAAGTCATTGAGATCATTTCACTTGCCAATGCAGGTAAAATTCCAGTGATTCCTTATGGGGCAGGTTCGACAGTCACAAAAGCATTACAGGCTCCTAAAGGTGGAATCTCATTAGATTTATCTCGTTTGAATCGTATCATTGAATTTAATGCAATTGATTCGACTGTGACTGTAGAAGCAGGCGTATACGGTCCTGTTTTAGAAAAACATTTAAATGAACGTGGTTATACTTGTGGTCATTTCCCACAATCATTCGAATTCTCAACAGTCGGTGGTTGGATTGCAGCCAAAGGTGCTGGGCAAGCATCCACTGGTTATGGAAAAATCGAAGATATACTTCTTAGTCTAACAGCGATTACTCCTTCTGGTAAGTTTGAATCAAAGGCCTATCCTGCTGCATCCATTGGTCCAGATTTATTTCGATTGTTTTTAGGAACTGAAGGAAGTTTCGGTGTCATCACAAGAGCAACATTAAAAATTCGCAAATTCCATCCGGAAAATTCTGCAAAAGGTTCCTTCATTTTTAAAAACTTTGAAAAAGCCGTGGAAACAATGCGGGATGTGATGCAAGCAGGTTTTGGGAAACCACATTTCTTTCGTATCCAAGACCCAGAAGAAACGGATATCTCGTTTCATATGAGTGGCCTTCATGGTGGTAAAGAAGATTATTTTCTTAGATTCATTGGGTACAAACCGATGGAACGGTCTCTTATGCATATCATCATTGATGGTGATCCTTCGTATGCAAAAGAAGTATTAAAAAAGATCAAAAAAATTGCGAAACGGAATGGTGGGTTTTCTACAGGAGAATCTCCGGTAAACAAATGGTTACACCAAAGGTATTCGAGTGCGTATCTTAGAGATTATTTGATGGATGAAGGGATTCGAATTGATACTTTAGAGACAGCGGTTAGTTGGTCAAACTTACATGAGTTATGGGAGAAAACTAGAGCTTATATCAAAAGTCATGAAAACACATCTTGTATGGTACATATTTCTCATGCCTATGAAAATGGAGCCAATCTGTATTTTATATTTTTAAGTCCTATAAAAGAGAAAAATGAAATTACGGATTTTGTGAAATTTCACAAAGGAATTATCGACAGCATCCATAAACATGGAGGATCGCTTTCTCACCACCACGGAATTGGAAGGATGTTATCTCCTTGGATGGAAGGGGAAGTTGGTAAAGAAGGACTTCGAATTTTATCTTCTCTTAAAAAGACTTTTGATCCAAAAGGAATCATGAATCCAGGCGGATTGTTAGGACTTAAATAATGGGTGTTTCTGAAAGGAAAAAACGCGAATTTGCACAAAGAGAAGCAGACATTCTCAATTGTGCCATTGAACTCTTTAGAACCAAACATCCATCTTTAGTGAAGATGGATGACATAGCAAAACAATTGGAGATAGGGCGCGGAACCATATATCTCCATTTTAAAAGTAAAGATGATTTGATGGCGCGCATTCAATATGAAGATTATGTTCGTTTGCGTAAACGTTTGGAAAAATCTTTAGAGGAACATACTGCTATAGAAATGTCTAGAAAGGCAATCAGGGCATACATTGATCATTGTTTGGGGGATCGTCATATGTATCTTGTTGCCAGACAATGTGGTGTTAATTTAAATATTAACAACGTGTCAGAAGATATGAGCCAACTGCTAACTGAAGAAAGAAGCAATCGTTTGACACTTTTAGAAAAAATCTATAAACAAGCAAAACAAGAAAACCTTATCAATACAAGAGGGACTTATCCCAATGTGGCAGTTGCATGGGGGATGATTCGTGGCGCAGTAGAAGTGATTTTGGATGGGCATTTTCAAAATGAAATCAAAAGTGAAAAAGCCTATTTAGAAACAATTGAACATGTATTATTCTATGGACTTTTTTCTGGGAATAAAGGAGAGACTTAATGAGAAAGATGAAAGTGATTTTAAATCCTGTATCTGGTGGAGGTCTCTCTGCGAAAGTCTGGAAAAAAGTAGAACCGGAATTAATTAAAAAAGGAATTCCTTATGAATTTGAAGCCACAACCAAAGAAAGAGCCGCACGTGACATTGCAAAAGATGCCGTCAAACAAGGGTTTCATTGGATTGTAGGCATCGGTGGGGATGGAACTTTTTCGAATGTGATCAATGGTCTTTTTGAAAATGGAAAGTTAATTCATAAAAATGTTATTTTTAGTCCTATCCCTGCTGGGCGAGGAAACGACTTTATAAAAACCGTCAAAGTTCCAAAAAATCCCATCAAGGCGTTGGAACAAATCCTTATCGGAAAAGAACGGATCGTTGATTTGATTGCAGTCACTTATACGAAAGCCGACAAAACAAAGGGAAATTACCTATGTTTGAATTTGGCTGATTTCGGAATGGGTGGTGAGGTGGTTTATAAGGTCAATCGGTCAAAATTGGCGCATATCATCGGAGGTAAGGGAGTATTTTTATTATATTCGATTCTTGGTTTATTCACCTATACCAACAAAAAGATTACTCTGACACTTTCCAAATTTGAAAAAATTACAAACAAATGTAGGTTGATTGTCTGTGCTAACGGAGAGTATGCGGGTGGTGGAATGTGGTTCGCTCCAAAAGCAAAACTCGATGACGGCAAAATGGATTTACTTGCCATTCAAGATGTGACGGTGATGGAGACCCTTCGAAAGTTTGGTTATTTGTACCGAGGAAAATTGTCTGAAGATTCGAAAGTCATTTCCAAACAAATCACCGAACTAACTGCTGAGTCTGACGAAGATGTTTTTATCGATGTAGATGGCGAAAATATGGGACAACTTCCTGCTCATTTCAAAATTTTGCCAAACGTACTCCCAATCAAATGTTAAACCCATGAAACAAATTACAAAAAAAGAAAACAACAGACTTGGTCATCTAAAATCGGAATACGATATTATCATTGTCGGTGGAGGGATTACCGGTGCAAATGTTCTCTGGGATGCAACCCTTCGTGGTTATAATTGCCTTCTATTAGAAAAAAATGATTATGCTTCCGGAACAAGCCAAGCAACTTCGAAACTCATTCATGGTGGACTTAGATATTTAAAAAATCTTGAGTTTGGACTTGTACGTGAGTCACTTTCGGAAAGAAGGTATCTTGCCAAAATTTCTCCTCATGCCGTGCGGCCGATGGGGTTTATCATTCCGATTCGTTCCTGGTTCCAACGTATCCAATTGTTTCTGGGGATGGAACTATACAATGCTCTTTCCTTTGATCGAAATCAAGAGATTGATGCTGATGTAAAACTTCCTAGATATAGATGGAATTCGTTAGGAGAAACCATCTATAAAGTATTAGGGCTGGATCGAAAATCTTTGAAGGGTTGTTTTCAATATTATGATTATGCAAATCCCAATCCAGAAAAACATACAACGGAATTTATTTTATCTGCGAAAGAAAAGGGAGCTCATGCCTTCAATTATCTTTCCGTCACAACATTAAGAAAACAAAATAGCGGTGGTTATACGGTGGGTCTTACGGATACACTTACCGGTAAAAAGGTACTTGTATCAAGTAAGGTGGTTGTGAATTCGGCCGGCCCTTGGGCGGATGTGATTGAATCTATGACGGGAGTCACTGCAGAGAAAAAACTGGTCCGCTCCAAAGGAATTCATGCAGTGGTTCGTAATATATGTGGAAATGAATGTGTTGTTCTGTCCAAAAGGGATGGCTCTCATCTTTTTGTCATTCCTTGGCGTGGAAAAACCATTGTTGGAACGACCGATACAGCTTACGACGATGATCCGGATGCTTTTAAAGTCAAACAGTCAGAACTTGTGGATTTATTAGATGAAGTAAATTATAGTTTTGGATTTGCGAAACTCACTTTAAAAGATGTGGATTATTATTACGGTGGCCTTCGCCCACTGGTAGAAGACCCAGGGAGTACAGAAGGAACTTATTCTGCGTCTAGGAAATCGGAAATTTTTCATTATGAAAACGAAGGGTTCCCCGGATTCTTTTCTGCGTTAGGTGGTAAGTATACAACGAGCCGTGCTGTTGCAGAAAATTTAGTAAATGCAATTGACAGTTACACAAAAGGCCAGGAATCTCCATGCGCCACAAAGTTTACACCACTACTTGGGGGAAGATACCAAAGTCTAAAGGAACTTGTAAACGAATTACAGTTTAAATTCCCAAAAACCGAAGGTGCAAAGTTAGAGACCTTGGCCAGACGTTATGGTAGTGTTACATGGAAGGTTTTATCTTTAGAAGGAAAAGAAACGTATCGGATCCCAAATGGTGAGATCTATTATGAAGAAGAAGTGGAATATATGGTCACTCATGAAGATATTTTTCATCTAACAGATTTTTATTTTAGACGTTCTGGGGTTGGTACTGTTGGGACACTTGATCTAGTAGAGAAAACTCGTTTGAACAAAAAAATTGCAAAAGTTCTTGGTTGGAATGCGGACCGCTTGAAAGAAGAGGAGAAGTTAGTTGATGAAAGATACAAATGGTTTGTTGACTAATGGCTCGGATTGCAATTGATATTCCAGAAAAACAAATTTATTCTACGAACTTAAGTGTTCGGATTTCTGATATCAACTTTGCGGGCCATCTTGCTCATGATGCTATTTTGACCTTAACCCATGAATGCCGAGCTCGGTTTTTTCATTCACATGGATGGACAGAAATCAATGTGGAAGGGAAGGGGATTGTTGTATCGGATGTTGCGATTGTATATAAATCCGAGGCTTTTTTCCCAGATGATTTGATGATGCAACTTTTTGTGGACAATGTGTCTAAAAAATCTTTGGAAATGGTTTATGTAATTACCCATAAAAATGGGGGAAAGGAAATCGCTCGCGCTAAAACAGCAATCGTTTTTTTTGATTATGCGGAAAGGAAACCATGCCCTATCCCAGAGGTTTTTTTAAAAGTCCTTATTTGATTTTTGATTGAATGAAAGAAACGATTTTACGTTCTTCTTCTTCATACTTGAGTTTATGAATCCCACCGAGCGGATTTCGTTTGACTGCCTGGTTCCATTTGGAAGATTCTAATTCTTCCCAGATGGAAATTCCCCATCTTCCATATTCATTTCGTATCCACTGTGTAAGTTGGGTGAGTGTTTCTGAATTTTTGTCTTTTCTTTTTTGATATTGCAGGATGTATAACAATAGTTCTTCGATACCCTTTCGTTTAGTGACTGATGTTTTGAATATCGGTGGAAGCGACTGATTCGGTAATATGTCTTTGATGAATTCCAAAGTGGATTCTAACATATAATAACTGGAGTTTGCCAAAGACTCTTCATCACATTTGTTGATGATAAATGCTTCTGGAACTTCCATAATCCCCGATTTCATAAATTGTACTTGGTCTCCACCGAGTGGTTGCATCACAAGAAAGGATAAATCGGAAATGAGAGAAACAGAAATTTCGTTTTGGCCTATACCAACTGTTTCTATAAATACATAATCAAATATTCTTCGTAAGAATCGGATGACATGATAAGTATAGGGATTGAGTCCTCCTAGTTCCAGTTGGGAAGGTTGGGACCTAAAGTAAATTCTTGTATCCCTTCGGGGTAGAGTCACCCTTGTTCTATCACCAAGGATGGAACCTCCACTCAGATTGGAAGAAGGGTCAATGGCAACAATGGCCATTTTTTTGTCTGGGGCAAAATCTAAAAAAAGTTTACAAAGTTCGCCGAGTAACGATGATTTGCCGGCCCCTGGTGTTCCAGTAATCCCGATGGTAAGTCCTTCTTTAGTGTCTGGGTTTTGAAGGGAAAGTTCTTGGAATAAGGACTCGCGAAATTCTAGATTCTTTTCTGTTTCAATTTTTGAAATGATTTTAGCAATCGGATATTTTTCGCCTTGTAGTGCGTTAGAAACCAATTGGGATAAAGATTCTTTAGTATCAATCAAGGGATGCGCCATTCATAAGAAATAAATTAAAGAAGGATACTTCCATTGCAGATAAGTAAGATCCACAATGGAAGGGAGTTTTTCGGCTTTTTGTCTTAAACGAGAGCCGGTTCTGCTGCAACGATGTCGATGATTTTTTCCATTATCGACATGAGATCATAGTCTTTTGGAGTGAAGATTTCTCGAATCCCCATTTTTTTCAGTTCATCAAAATCGGATTCAGGAATGATTCCACCAATCACTACAGGGATTTTCGCCTTGTAGTGTGTTAGTTCATCAAACAACTGTTTTACGATTTCTTTGTGAGAACCAGAAAGGATGGATAGTCCAATCACATTGGCATTTTCTTCCACTGCGGATTGTACGATTTCTTCTGGGGAGAGTCGAATGCCTGAATAAATCACATCAAAACCACTGTGTTTTGCAGAAACAGCAATCATCTCAGCGCCATTGGAATGACCATCAAGTCCTGGTTTTCCCACAACAATCTTTGGTCTATGTCCATTTGCCTTTGTGAATGCCTCTACTTTCCCACGAACTGTCGAAACCTTATCGTCCGACAAAAAGAGTTTTTGTCCATCGACACCTGTTGGTGGGTTGTATTCTCCATAAACCTCGCGAAGTGCATCGGCCCATTCTCCAGTGGTGACTAGTGCTTTGGCACAAGCAATGGAATAAGGCATTAGGTTTTTTCCATCTTTTGCTGCTTGTTTTAAGTCTTCTAAAGACTTTTTAGCAAGATCGGCATTGCGACGAGATTTTGCCTCTCCAAGAACGTTTAATGTTTGTTCTGCGGACTTTGGATCTACTTTAAAAATACCACCATCGGAGTCAGTCATCAGTGGAGACTTAATTCCATCGGTCCATTTGTTTTTACCAACGATTACAAGTTCATTGGAATTGATTTTAGATAGTCTTTCTGTTTGTGATTTCACAAGTTGAGACTTCATATAACCATTTTCAATCGCAACGAGAGCCCCACCCATATCGATAATCTTTTGAATTTCAAGTTTTGCTTCTTCTTTCAAAGCTTTCACTTTGGATTCAATGACTTTGGATCCTTCAAAGATGTCTGGGTATTCCAGAAGGTCTGTTTCATACGCAAGGACTTGTTGCAATCGAAGTGACCATTGTTGGTCCCAAGGTCTTGGTAAAGATAATGCTTCGTTCCAAGCAGGAAGTTGGAGGGCACGACATCTTGCATTTCTAGAAAGTGTCACACCAAGAGACTCGATGAGAATCCTCCATGCATTGTTTTCTGGTTGTTCTTCTGTGAGACCGAGAGAGTTTACTTGTACTCCATATCGGAATACTCGGTATTTGGCAGTTTTTACTTTGTAACGTTCTGTGGTGATCTCTTGCCACATTTCAGTGAAAGCGCGCATTTTGCACATCTCTTCAACAAAACGAATCCCTGCGTTCACAAAGAAGGAAATTCGGCCCACACACTGCTCAAATTCGTCATCAGAAAAACAATTTCTTTCTTTGATGGCATCTAACACAGCAATGGCTGTGGCAAGAGCAAAGGAAAGCTCTTGAACAGGAGTTGCCCCAGCTTCTTGTAAGTGATAGGAACAAATGTTAGATGGATTCCATTTAGGAATATTGTGTAAAGAATATTCATACATATCCACGATGATTTTCATGGAATCTTTTGGAGGATAAATGTAAGTTCCACGTGCTAAATATTCTTTGATGAGATCGTTTTGAGTGGTTCCATTTAGTTTTTCCAAAGGAACTCCGCGTTCTTCCGCAAGGGCCACATATAGCGAAAGTAACCACATGGAAGTTCCATTGATCGTCATGGAAGTGTTCATCTCTTCGATCGGGATTTGGTCGAATAAAATGCGAAAGTCTTCGAGTGAGTTGATGGGAACTCCCACCTTTCCGATTTCTGGGCGTGATACCTCGTGGTCGGAACTATAACCACACTGCGTGGGGAGATCAAATGCAATGGAAAGCCCTGTTTGGCCTTTAGAAAGGTTCTTTCTGTACAACTCATTGGAGGCTTTTGCATTGGTATGCCCAGCATAGGTCCTAAAAATCCACGGTTTGTCAGGTTTTCCCTGTCCATTCTCGTCCACGAGAAGGTATTCTTTTTTTTCGGCGGACATTCTTTGCCTCGTTTTATAAATTCTATGTATAATTGAAAATCTTCTGGAATATTTTCACCTAAAAATTTATACAGGACTAGGCAAATTGAGCCTTTTCCAAGATGCGAGACCCAAAACCTTTTTCACCACTTCCTTTCCTTTTTAGCATCTTACTCTTAAGTTTGGGCTTTGCTCTGTTCTCTTATTTTAGACCTTTCCCCACAACGGAAACCGAATGGGAGTTTTTGGCCAATATTAAGGCTGCTGTGGAAGAGGGGGGACTTATTTCTTCTCGGGAGCCACTGGCCATCTGGTTTGTTGTGGCATGGAAAAAACTTTTTGGGATGAATTATATTCCATCCTTTCTTGTGTTAGCTGGTCTGTTTTATAGCCTTTTCCTCCATTTGTTTATGTTACTGCTTCGTTCAACAGAGTGGAAACGTAACCACTACCTTTTGGTGTATCTTGCTGCCTTTTTGCCATTTTCATACGGATTTCCCACTTCCTATTTTACGGAAACACTTTGTCTTGTGTTTCTACTTTTAGTGTTTTTAACTTTCCGATTGGAAAAGATGACAGACCTTCTCGTTTTTCCTACGTTTACAGCGCTTGCATTCTTTTCTAGTTTTATCATGTTCTATCTTGGGTTTACTTTTTTTGTCATCTTTACTGGAATCCGTGGATCAAGGAAAGCCGCCCAAAAAACATCTGTATTTTATAAAAAGAAAAATGTTCCCTTTTTGTTTTTACTTGGGTATCTCGGGTTTTTCATTCTTTCTCTCATTTACTTTTCTTATACAAATTTTTTTGGACCTAACTCCATTGGGTTTTTATTCAAAACTTGGTACACTTCGGCATTGTTAATCCTTTTACCACTGGTTGTGCTTGGCATTGGACATGTTTTATTAAAAACAGAAAAAGAATTAAATACCATCACGGCTTCCATTGTGATCGTTGTGTCCATTGCCGTTTCTATTTATTTTATATTCAAAAATCTAAATGCTTCTGAGAAAGAACCTTGGGAACTCCAATCCAAAAATTTAACCAAAGCTTTTGGACAGGCTCTTATTTTAAAATCAGATCCTATCTACTTACCAAAAGAATTTTCATTTGCCTTTTATTTTCAGACGGGAACCAAAACCAAATATATGCGAGAAGAAACGGTAACTGATAAATCGTTTTTGTATGTAGATGGGATTTGGAACCAAGACATCCAATTGGTTCAGAAATCCGGACTCTTTCGAAGAAACCAAAGAGCATTTGCTGTCGTACCCATAAGTGAAGATGATGTCCTCATCCAAAGAGCCACAGCCGAAAAAATTAAGAATGAAAAGAGTTTGAACTTTATTGTGAAAAAAGTGGACGAAGCATGGTCGATCACTCCCACAAAACGTCCGTTTGATCTTTATACTGCTGGATTACAGAAAAAATTTGGGTATTTAACTTTCTATTAAAACAGATTACGAACTAAAGTCTTTGTAGTATCGTTTGACTTTGTTTACGTAATTTTGTGTTTCTTCGTAAGGAGGAATGCCTTTGTAACGTTTCACTGCTCCAGGTCCTGCATTATAAGCGGCGATTGCTTTTTCTGGGTCTTTGAATTCTTTCATTAGCCCCTTTAAAAATTTAACTCCTCCACCAATATTCTCCTCCGGGTCAAAAGGATCATTCACTCCGAGTGATCCTGCGGTTTCCGGCATGAGTTGCATAAGACCCATGGCTCCTTTCGGAGATACGGCATTAGGTTTGAATCCAGATTCTGCTTTGACCATCGCCTTTACTAAGTTAGGGTCCATACCTTGGGCTTTTGCAATGGATTCAATCGTTCCCAAAATATCGGTTGGTTTGTTTTTTGTATCGGCTTGGAAGGAAACAGGAATTTTGGATCCAATTTCTCCAGGGAAGGGAAGGGAAATCCCTTCTCCATTTTGGTTCGAAGTTTGAACAGGTAACGAATCCTGGGCCTTCGAACGGTTCCATTCCCTTTCTAAAACATCAGGAAAGGAAACAAGAGATTTGGGATTTTCTGAAAGTTTGGAAAGGGATTCCATCCGGTTCAAAACAGAAGATACAGAAGGGATGTCCGTTAGTCTCACATATTAAAGATCGACCTTACTTGGAAAAACTAAAGAAAAAAAATATGTCTCATTAGCCCACTGCCGGGTTGATGGACTGCAAATCCTTCAAGGAAAGTGGTTTTACTAGATATCCTTTTACATTTTTGAATTCTTCTGATCTGGCTTTGTCTGTTGGATCAATGGAGGAGGTTAGAATGTAGATTGGAAGTTTGGCGTATTTGGGGTGTTTGCTGATGGCTCTTAAAAATTCCCATCCGTCCATAATGGGCATATTCAAATCTAAAAATAACATATCAGGATCGGCCGAACCAGCGAGCAGGGCATTCAAAGCCTCCTCTCCGTTTTGAAAGCCATGGATTTCGTCTGCAAAGGAAAACTTTTCCATCAAAGTTTTGATGAGAAATGTTGTAATCACATCATCTTCAACTAGGTATACCATACTTAATTGTTTCATAAATTACGGATAGATCCGAGCGTATTTTTCTAAAAATTAGAAAAGAAAGCAACAAATAAACGATCCCTAAAGTGTATGTGGTGAGGTGAGAATTTCGGGTCGAAGGATCTCTTTCAGTTTTTTTTCTTCTAACAAACCAAGTTCCAAAACAATGGATTCGACAGGTCGATTTTCTAAGAGTGCTTTTTTGGCAACTAGGGTAGCATTTTCGTACCCAATGTACGGATTCAAAGCGGTCGCAAGGCCTGCAGAAGTTTTGGCTCGGGATTCAAGTAAATCTCGGTTTGCTGTGATTCCCACAATGCAGTTAAGTTCTAAAGTTTTACAACCAGCTGTTAGATGTTCAATACTTTTAAATAAACTATGAGCAATGATTGGTTCAAAAGCATTCAGTTGCAATTGGCCTGCCTCAGCTGCCAAAGTAATTGTGATATCGTTTCCAATGACTTCAAAAGCAATTTGGTTGACCACTTCTGGAATGATTGGATTTACTTTTCCTGGCATTATGGAAGAACCTGCGGCTTTGGCTGGCAAATTAATTTCGTTAAATCCACCTTGTGGGCCACTGGAAAGTAAACGTAGGTCATTACATATTTTGGATAACTTAGTCGCAATTCGTTTGAGTACACCAGATAACTGAACAAAGGCGCCAGTGTCCTGTGTTGCTTCAATTAAGTTTGGAGCTGCAATCAAACTCAGGCCAGTTTCATTTGATAAAATATCGGTGACAATCTGCGAATAACGAATGTCAGTGTTGATCCCAGTTCCAATCGCTGTAGCACCTAAATTGATTTCTCCAATGAGGGATGTGGCTTCCTTCAGTCGGCTTATATCTTCACCTAACATAACATCGTAAGTAGAAAACTCTTGGCCGAGTGTCATGGGGACGGCATCTTGTAATTGAGTTCTCCCTATTTTTAATATATCTTTGAATTCTTCTGATTTTCTGCGGAAAGCCAATTGAAGTTCTTCCATCGCCGCAAGTAAACCTTTCATGGCAAATACCGCCGCTACTTTGATAGAAGTTGGGTAAACGTCGTTTGTACTTTGGGACATATTGACTTCATTTAATGGATGCAAATGAGAATAGTCTCCCTTGGCGAAACCTGCCATCTCGAGTGCAATGTTTGTGATCACTTCATTGGCATTCATATTGGTGGAAGTTCCAGCCCCACCTTGGATGACATCGACAACAAATTCCGAATGGAATTCTCCATTGAGAATTCGGTCGCAGGCAGTTGTGATCATCTGGGTGGTTTCTTTTGTGAGTTGTCCCAACTCGTGGTTTGCTTTGGCAGAAGCTTTTTTGATATAAGCAAGGGCACGGACCAGGTCAGGATAGGTCCCGATGGTTTTTCCAGTGATGGGATAATTTTCCAAAGCCCGTAGGGTATGGATTCCCCAATAAACATCAGCGGGGAGATCTCGTTCCCCCAAAAGGTCGTGTTCTCTGCGTGTTGGTTTGGTCATAAGCTTATAAATTCTCTTGGATAGGACGAAAGATACTCGACCAAATCCAAATGGGAAGAAGATTTATCTAGCCAATGTATAAAATCCGATTTTCTTTCTTTCTCCTGAGTTTTCTTTTTTGTCTTTCAACGTTAATCGGAAAGGAAAAACAAACTTCTACAGTTCCCTGCAAACAAAAAGAGGAAACTGTAAAAACGATTTTTCAACTTTTGCCTGAATCAGAGAGATCTTGTTTGGACATTGCCAAACTGGTTTTGACGGAAGAAGATGAAGAGGGTGAAAAATTGGATAAGGAGTATGCAGAACTTTTTTTAAAAGTATGCGAACTCAAACGGAAAAAACTTTCCTTAGATGAAATTCGGGAGAATTTGGGGATCACAAAACAATGCAACATGGCGGCGAATCTCTCGAAAAAGAATTGATTCCTTCAAGTGAATGGTATATTTTTTTCGCAAGATTTATGCTAAAATACCATTCTGTCCTTTTGTTTTTTCTGATCCCTTCCGTTCTTTTGCCATGTGATCCCTTTACGGCAAAAACTTTAACACCTATCGACCATTCGGCGAAAGATAAAAGTTTTAACGAATTTAAAACAAAATTTCAAAAGATTCTAAAATCTAAAGATCGAAAAGCCTTAGAAGAGGTAATTGATAAAGAGATTCATTTTTCATTTGGTGCAGAAGCAGGGAAAAAAGATTTTTTAAAATCATTCCAACTAACAGAAAAACCATCCTCATCCAATTTTTGGGAATTGATGGAAGAAACAATCAAGTTAGGGTTTCGTCAAAACAAAGAAGGCCAAATGGTGGCTCCTTATTTTTTTGAAACCTTCCCAGGAGACTATGATCCATTCACTCACTACTTGGTCATTGGCAAGAATGTGAATGTTAGAGAAGATGCTTCAAAAGAATCAAAGTCCATCACACAGTTAAGTTACCAAATTGTAAGAGCAGAAGCTGATGATTTAGATGGACGAAGACTAGAAAAGGAAAGTAATTGTAACTGGAAAAAGATTTGTACACCGCAGGGAAAACCTGGTTATGTATGTGACAGGTTTTTACGTAGTCCTCTTGACTACAGGGCATTCTTTGAAAAAAAGAAAAACAATTGGTATCTCACCATCTTTATCGTGGGCGATTGACCTTTGTTAAATTAAAGTATTGTATAGATTTTTCTTGAAACGTAACTAAGGCAGGTTTATATATGGTGAAACCATTGTTCAAGGAAACATTTATGTTAAAAAAAATACTCTTTGTTGCTTTAGCGTTTTCGCTAACCAACTGTCTGATCCTAAATCCAGCGGGCGCAACGATCGATCGTGAGAAAGGTTCTGAAGTTGCTTCTCGAATTACAGATGCTGCCATTCAAACGGACTTAATCAATTCAACCTTGTTAGCGGGAAGACCTAGTGTTTCGATTTTAAGTGTGCTTGCTGCTGACATTGCAAGTATTGATTCAGCAAAGTACTATGTCAAAGCTGATGTAGATCAGTGTGTTAATGACATCCAAGGATTCAAAGGTTTTTTACTTGGATCTACAATTACCAATATCATTTCTTGCCAAGACTTGAAAACTGATGGATATTTCACTGGAGATCCGTTCCCAAGTTTCTAATTTAAAAAAACAAGTTCCCTGCCTCTTTTTTTCTTGAGGTAGGGAACTCTCCCTCCCTCTTTCGGGTCATATTCACCAAACAAACAAGGAAGGTTCTATGATCTCTCTGAAAAAAACATTCAAAATTGTCGCAACAATTGGTCTTGTATCGGTGATGGCATTTGCTTTTGGAAATTGCCGCGGACATAAAGATTTCGAAAAAAGAATCGAATGGGTGGCGTCCAAACTCACATCTAAACTAGATTTAGATGAAGCACAGAAAGCAAAACTGGAAACCATCAAAGCCGAACTCATTGCCAAACATAAGGAAATGAAACCGAAACATGAATCTTGGGCCAAAGAAATGGCGACTCAAATTCGTGCGGAAAAAATTGATACCAAGTTGTTGGATAAAATGAGTATTGAACGAGAAACTCGCCACCAAGAAATGCGTAAGTTTTTCCAATCAAAACTTGTGGAATTCCACGCTGTATTAAAACCGGAACAAAGGGAAAAGTTTGCTGATTTAGTGGAACGTTTTGCAAGTCGACACCAACCACCGGAAGAATAAACAATGCCTGAGTTTGACTTCGAAACAGTAGTCAAAGAAACCAAATTTTTGGTTTTAAAAACGGTCGGTGATACCCTCATCGACCGTTTTGATGATGCAACGGAAGATGTAGTGCAAGAAGTATACTTTCGTGTGTTTAAATCTTTAGAGAAGGGTGGGTTTGATGGAAGGTCAAAAATCTCTACTTGGATTTACACCATCGCTCGAAACGAAGCCCTTCGTATGAATGAAAAACGGTTGCGAGAGGAAGAAAAGGCAAAACGTTACTTAGTAAAGAATAAAGTCCAATTATCAGGTGTGCGAGAAGAAGCTTCTTTTGAAAAAGAAGAATGGGTTGAGTCCATGCTTTTGCAAATCCCCGAAACCTATCGTCAAACCTTACGTCTTTATTTGGCTGGCAACACGATGGATGAAATTGCAAAAGAACTTGAGGTTCAGCAAGGGACAGTCAAATCGCGATTGTTTCGAACCAAAGAATGGATCCGAAAACATATACCAGGAGGAAGAAATGAATTCCAAGAATCCTAAAAAATGGGAACAACTTTTAAATGATTCTGATTTCGAATTGCGTCTTGTGCGAAAAACCAAATCCAGAATCCAAACGGAAAAGACAAAGCGGAAAGCCTATGTCACCTTAGTGGCTTCGACTCTACTCTTTTCCCTAATTTTTTTCAATGAGTTCATCCTTGAACCTAATGAATTGTCAACTAACGTCCATTATCTTGTGGATGAACTCAGTTCAGAATCGATTGTTAGTTTGAGTATGGATTGACATTTATCAATGTGAAAAGCATGGAACTTACGTGGGAGGTTTTTGTAAAAAGAGTGTGATTTTATTTTCCTTTGCGTCATAATAAAGTAAAGGAAGTGAAAACATGAACGCCTGCATCCTATACCTCAACAAAAAACGAATTGAGATGATTAAGTTTGAATCAGATCAAATGCGATCTAGAACTTGGGAAAAATCGAAAGAAACGGATGTCTGGGATTTTGAAGATATCACCAGTACTTTGCAATCACCTAACGAAGTGATTTTAGTGGGTGAGTCGGAATTGAACACACAGTATCGACGTTGGTTAGTCAATCATGACAGAAATTTAGCCAAAAAACTCATCGCTGTGATTGGGAATAACAATGAAAATAATATCAATCAAGACCTTGTTAGTCATTTTAAAGAAAAGTACTTTAGAGGGAGAGGGTTTTAAGCTTTAAAAGAACTTTCGTTCTACATGAATCAAACACCTGTTTGATGGAAAGGCGAGCGGGGGAATAGAGTTATAAAAGATGGTCGCAGGACTCTCCGTGGGTATGGAAAAAAAGGCGGTAGAGTAAAAAACTGAGAGAAGTTAAAATCACAATCGTTCCAAAGGCGGGGATCCATTTTGTTGGGATTTTGTCTCTCCATTTCCTCACAATCCATCCAAGTCCCGTGAGTGCAGGAACAGTTCCTAAATAAAAGAAAAACATCACGAGTCCACCGTTTAACAAAGTGCCAGTGGCAAAGGAAGCCGCGTACGCTGGATACAATACCCCGCAAGGGAGTAGGGCACTCACCATCCCAATTCCAAATCCAAGACCATTTTTACTAAAGCGAGAGCGAATCTTTTCTAAAAACTTACGAATCCCTTGTGGTAAAGAACCAAAGGACGAAGTTGATTTTGTAGAATAAGTGCGGATGGCAAAGACTACTAAAAATAAAAACGTAAGAACACCAGCCGCACCTTGGATGGCACTTAATTCTCCTAATGCATTGGCACCTTTACCAAGAAACCCCAACACCATACCGAGAAAGGTATAGGATATGAGTCTTCCTAGATGATAGAGATAAATGGGGATCTGTTTTCCTTTTTCTGTTTGTAAAAGTGATACAAAAGGACCACACATCACAAGACAATGAAAGCTACTGACAAATCCATACAATATGATGGAACCAAAAAAACTAAGATTTGCTAGTTGGTCCATCAGGTGAATTTGATTTAGATTGGTTCTCTTGAGGGTATTCTTCCTCGAAGAACATTCTATATTTAGGTGATTCGATATCTTCAAACTGACCTTTTTTGAAGGCAGTGATAAAAATATAAAGAAAGAAGACGGCAATACACATTGCCATCGGGATGGTTAAGTAGAGGGCTTCCATTGGGGGATCCTAAATCTAATGGAAAGAGAATTGAGGAGGACTGTCAAGCTAGAACAGGCCATAAACACGGCACAAATCACAGGTAACATGAGTCCAAACATCGCAAGCGGCAACATAATCGAATTATAACAAAAGGAAATGATGATGTTTTGTAAAATCACCTCTCTAGTTTTTTTGGCAGAGAGCAGGGAATGGACAAGCCCATTCAAATTTCCAGAAGTCAATACCACATCAGATTTTTCCAATGAGAGATCTTCAGCTTCCGTATGTGAAATGGATACATTGGCTTGAGCTAAAGACAAACTATCGTTGATCCCATCTCCAACCATAATGACAACATTTCCTTCTCCTTGTGCTTTGCTAATGAGATTGGATTTGTCTTCTGGAGAAAGATCAGAAACGTACTTTTCAATTCCGAGAGAGTCAGCAATAAACTTCACTGCTGCAAATCGGTCTCCCGATAGGATCGAAATATTGGGAACAAAATGTTTGAGAAGAGAAACAAAGGAACGGGCCCCAGGACGAATTTCATCGGCGAGTAAAAAACTTCCGAGATACATTCCATTCACAGCAAGTAATATCAAAGACCCTTCCCCTTCGGGTAAATCTTCCATTGGGATCTTTTCACTATCGAGTAGGGTTTTATTTCCGATGAGAACCGAAAGTTTTTTAGAATCCACTTCTAACTCGGCTTTGACTCCTCTTCCTGGAATGTTTTCTAAATTGGATAATATAATGGACTCTGCTCGTTTGGTAACGGAGCTAAAAGGTTGTAAATACTTCACAAGAGATTTTGCTAAAGGATGATTAACTTCTTTTTCAATTCGATAAACAAGTGGTAGGTGATCATCTTTGACTGAAACTTGTCTCACTAAAAATTTTCCTTCAGTGAGTGTGCCCGTTTTATCTAAAAAGATGGTATTTGCCTTTGCTAGGGCTTCTACAACCGAAGGGTTTTTTAAGAGTACACCTTTGTCTGCATTGAGGATATGATTGGTGACAAGAGCTGTTGGAACAGAAATTCCCAAAGCACAAGGACATGCAACTATGAGTACAGAAATAGTTGTGACAAGACTTTGTTCTAAATTCCCACCGGATACAAAATACCAGACAAAAAAACAAAGAAAGGCCAATGCAAAAACCACTGAGATAAAGTAAGATGCAATTCGTTCTGTGAGGATTTGTAATTTTGGTTTGAGGTGTAAGGCTTCCTCTAGTCTTAGTTTAAGAGAAGAAAGTGTAGATGCATGGTAGTCAGATCCAGCAACAATCAAAGCTGGATTGTCCATCGCAAGGGAACCTGCAAGAATCGTATCCCCTTTCTTTTTTCGAATGGGTAAGGATTCTCCCGTTAGAAACGATTCATCCACATAAGTCTGTTCGGAGACAAGAATGGCATCCACTGGAATTCGTTTCCCTGGTGCGACACGAATGGTATCGCCAATTTTAATTTCGGAACTAGGGATGGTTTCTTCACCAGCTTCGGTGACTCGAACAGAGGTTTCGGGGAGTTTGCAAAGGATGGATTCCAATTTGTCAGAGGCAAAGACTCTCGCCTTTTCTTCGAAATACTTCCCAATCAAAATAAAGAAGTAAATCATTGCCACGGAGTCAAAATAAACTTCTCCCACATCAGTGAGCGTTACATAAACGGAATAGAAGTATGCCATAGAGATTCCTAAAAACAATAGGAAGTCCATCGAAAGGGTTCTTCGTCTGATGCTTGTTAGGAACCCCGACATAAAAGGGTATCCCGAATAGAGATAAGCGGGAGTGGCAAACACCCAGGATGCATAATGGAAGAGGCGTTTGATGTCCAAATCAATCCCAGTGAAATAACCGGAATATAAGGCAACACTTAGGATCATGATATTTCCAAAACAAAATCCAGCCACACCAATGCGCAGGAGTAGGGTTTTTAATTGTTTTGTTTTTTCTACAATGCCTTCAGTGGGCGAAAAAAGTACAGGTTTATAACCTATGGCACGAATCAGAGATAAAATACGAGAGATTTTGATTTTGGAACGATCAAACCGGACCCGAGCTCTCCCGGATGCAAAATTAATTTGAGCGGAGATAATTCCTTCTTCTTCGTTTAAAACTTTTTCATTGATCCAAACACAAGCCGAACAATGGATATTTGTGATTTGGATGGAAACTTCAGAAAAATCTCCTGACTTACGAACAAACTTTTCATATACGAGTTCGTTCTCTATGTCAGCATCTGAGTCCTCGATCTGAACTGGATCAAGTTTTGTATTTCCTTTTAAATTGTAATAATAACTTCCACCAAGAGAGTTGATGATGGAATAAACCGTTTCACATCCTTCGCAACAAAAAACTTTCGTATCATTTCCAACCTTTGCTTCAATCCGAACCAACCGGATCTGGTTTCCGCAGTGGTCACATTCTGTTTTTGTTACGTCAGAAATGGTTTCGTTCATTTAACAGATATTTTTCCTTCTCTTTCAAAGGACTTGCCACCTATATCAGCAACTAGTCGTAAATTCCAAGTTCCTTTTTCTAGAAGTGGGATTTTCCCAGCAAATCCATTGGTTGTTGGCTTTAGTTGGAATTGTGCTGTATTTTTAGTAGTGGCATTTCTTTCCAAATAAACAGTCATCGATTTTGCACTATTAGTGACTGCTCCATCTTTTTCAAGTTGGACCGAAATTTCTGATTCACCCATTGGGAGGAGGGTTTGGCTGTCCCAATTTGTTTTGATCAGGTAACCTTGTTTCAAAAGTTCTTTTTGGTTCTCTATGGCTTTTTCATAGTTCAAACCAATTTCGTAATAGTTTTTATCCATTACCGGTTCAAAGTTTTTGTAGGTCAGACGAATGGTATAAAAAGTAGCAGCTACAAGTGCTGTAAAACTAAACAGAACCACATACATTGCATTTCGTAAACTGGGGTGTAATTCTTTAAACATCATTACCTCCTTGGTAATGTTAAGGAGAGTTTTTTCTCCAATCGTTCGTCTGGATCCTGTGCATTTTTTAATACAATGGAACCTGGTAAGTAACCTTCATTTAATTCTTGTTCTGTGAGAGACTGTGTCTCTAAAACCACAGAAATACTTTTGATTTCGCCTGATCCCAATTTGAATCTGTTGTTTTCTTCACCGGAACGAATTAGGATTTCTTTTCCATGTCTTGTATCAGAAGCCGAAAGTTGAAATTCTTTTTCAATCGGCGCAATGTTTTGAATGCGTAGAGCAACAAAGGCTCTAATTTTATTGTCTGGAATTAAAATAGGTGGCATCGATTTGTTTGATGCTGCAATCATCGACATGGGAGTTCTTGTGACAAGTTGTATGATGGCCCCAGTGATCACAACTGTAAGTAAAATTGCATAAATCACGGTTCTTGGTCTGATCCATTTGATTTTTGCCCCAGTTTCAATTTGTTTGAGTGAGAAATATCCAATCAGAGTTTTTTTGTTTTCTCTTGCCATGATGGAAGTGCAGGCATCCACACATTTTCCGCAGGCCACACAACCCACTTGCAAACCATCGCGGATATCGATTCCAGTAGGGCAGACCACAACACACATATTGCAGGCAACACAATCCCCAATTTTGGTTTTTCCGTCCCTTCGAGGTTCTCCTCGTTTGAAATCATAGGTTACGTTCCAAGAATGTTCATCCATTAGGAGTGTTTGGAACCTAGCATAAGGACAAGCGTAACGACAGAACTGTTCGCGAATGAATCCGATATCGATAAACATCGCAGCAGTAAAAAATAATGTAAAATAAAAGTACGTTTGGTTTACAAAAGAGAGATTAACAAAGTCTGCCAACATTACATAAGGGCTAACAAAGTAAGCAATCCAATGAAAAGAAGCGATAAAAGAAACAACGATCCAGAGAAAATAAACGGTATATTTGCCTACGATTGAGGCATCCTTTTTCCCATATTTAGAATCTAAAACAAACCGACCAATTCGATCGAAAAGATCGGTATAGATTGTTTGAGGACACCCCCATCCGCACCAAACACGGCCAATGACGGAGGTGAAAAAGAAAAGAGAAAGTCCCATCGTAAGAAGGAAAAACCATAAGATCAGTCCTTCTTGTGGGATAAAAAGACCACCAAACAAGTGAAACACCCTATGCGGGATATCCAATCGAATGAGAGGGCTACCTTCCGGTAACACTACCCATGGTGCGATTAAAAATAAACCTACGAGAAAACTCATTACAAAGTTTCTTCGTGTTCTTACCTTTCCTGTCTGTGGTCTTGAAATAATCATCTTTACTTAGCCTTTACCAAACTACTGTTTTTAGTTGCAAGCCATGCCATAACAGCATAAACTTTTTCAGCACCTAAACCTTCCCAAGCAGGCATTCCCCCTCGGTTCAGTTTTTGTCTTTCTGGTCCAATTCCTTTCATGATATTGTTAAACACTTCTTTATCAGTGTTTCCATGAATCCAATCTTTGTCCACAAGACTTGGTCCTACAGCACCTTCTGCAGTTGGGCCGTGGCAAGCAGAACAAATTTGTTTGTATGTTCCTTCGCCTTCTTTAATCGCCACTGCATCATCACGGTAAGGGTTTGATCCATCTTCTGTGTTCACAACAACTGCTTGTTTTGCAGGAAATTGCGCTTCGTGTTCCGCAACTTCTTTTTCAAATGCAACTTCTTGTGGCCATTCAGAATACCAGTGAAAGTATACAACGTAACCGATGGAAACGATGATACTGATTAACCAGACTAATTTCCACCAAGTGGGCATGGGATTGTCGGCTTGGAAGATTCCGTCTACTTCTTTTGGTTCTTTCATTCGTATTAATCCTCCTCAAGCATTCTATACTTGGGTTTCTCCATTTCGTCTTTCGTACGTTTTTTATAAACGTAGTAGGTGATGTAAGAGATTGCGATCACAAGGATCGGCAATCTCAAACTTTTATAAACGAGTAGAATATCTGCATCGTTCATGATCTTACTTCATACCTTTTTGTAACTCGGCTGAATCTCTTCCTAGTTTTTGCAAATAAGCTACAAGTGCTTGCCCTTCGGTTTTGTCTTTTAGAAGAGATGGTGCGTTAGCAAAATCTTCTTCAGTGTAAGGAACTCCGATGGATTTTAGAGCTTTCATGTTTGATACTACTTGTTCAACATCAACCTTATGAGATTCTTCGAATAACCAAGGATATGCTGGCATAATCGAGTTAGGTACGCCACCCACTGTTCTTGGGTTGATCAAATGGTTTTTATGCCACTCATCAGAACGAAGCATTTGAGATTCATGAGCTAAGTCCGGACCAGTTCTTTTGGATCCCCAAAGGAATGGGTGGTCATATACATACTCTCCACCTTTTGAATATCCAGTTCGTCCGTAAGCTTTTGTTGGATCAAAACGATCTACTTCCCATTTGAATGGTCGAACCATTTGTGTATGGCATCCGATACAACCTTCTCTTTGGTAAGTGTCACGACCTGCTAGTTCCAATGCGGAATATGGTTTCACAGTTGAAATTGGAGTTACCGTTTTAGTAAGAAAAAACGGAGGGATGAGTTCGAAAAGTCCACCAATCACAACGGCAATCGTTGTATAAAGAGTAAACTTAACACCTTTTGTATCCCAATGGTCTGCAACTTCAGAAAACCAATCTAAGAATTTGTTAAATCCAAACATTATGATTTCACTCCTATACGTAAGTCTTGTTCTACAAACCCACTGTCTTTGTTTTGAATGGTTTTGATAAAGTTATACACCATCAGCACAATCCCAGTTAGATAGAGTGTTCCTCCGATCGCGCGGAATAGTCTGAACGGTTTTAAGAACTCAACAATTTCTACCCAGTCTTTATAAACGAGTTCGCCGTTTTCACCAACTGCTCGCCACATAGAACCTTCAGTAATACCAGATACCCACATGGAGATGATGTAGAGTAGGATACCGAGTGTGCCGAGCCAGAAGTGTGCATTGGCAAGTTTTTCGCTATAAAGGTTAGCATTCCAAAGTCTTGGAACTAAGTAGTAGAGTGCTGCGGCTGACATAAATCCAACCCATCCGAGAGTTCCTGAGTGAACGTGACCGATGATCCAGTCAGTGTTGTGTCCAAGAGCGGAAACGGCACGAATGGAAAGAAGTGGACCTTCAAATGTTGACATACCGTAGAAAGTAACGGCAGCTAACATCATTTTGAGGGTAGCATCTACTTTGATTTTGTCTTTTGCTTGGGTCAGTGTTAGGAATCCGTTTAACATACCACCCCAAGAAGGCATCCATAACATGATGGAGAAAACCATCCCTGTTGTTTGTAACCATTCTGGAATTGGAGAGTATAGTAAATGGTGAGGACCTGCCCAAATATAGATAAAGATTAACGACCAGAAATGGATGATCGAAAGTCTATGTGAGTAAATGGGTTGTTTGATGTGTTTTGGGAGGTAGTAGTACATAAGTCCCAAAAACGGAGTCGTAAGAACAAAGGCTACTGCGTTGTGTCCATACCACCATTGGATGTTGGCATCAAACACACCTGCGTATACCGAGTAGGATTTTAAAAGTCCAGCTGGGATGACAATGTTGTTTACGATGAAAAGAAGTGGAACTGTTACGAAGGAAGCTATGTAGAACCAAATTGCCACATACATTTGTTCTTCTTTTCGTTTGATTACCGTCATCAAATAGTTTGCAAAGAAAATTACATACCATACAACAATCAATAAGTCGATAGGCCATTCTAATTCGGCATATTCTTTTGATTGGCTGTATCCAAGTGGTAAAGTAATTGCTGCAAGGACAATTGTTAGGTTATACAGTGCCAGGTGTATTTTGGAAAGTGTGTCGTTCCACATTCTAGTTCGACACAATCTTTGTACCGTATGGTAGGCTGTGGCGAAGATAACACTCAACGCAAAACCAAAAATGGCTGCATTGGTATGTAGAGGTCGTAACCTTCCGAAGCTCGTCCAAGGTAATTCCAAATTCAGCTGTGGATATACAAGCTGGAAGGCAATAATGACACCAAATGTCATTGATGCGACGCCCCAGACTAACGCTGAAATGATAAACCCTTTTACGATAAAATCGTCATATTGAGTTTTTTCCGTAGCCAATGTTTCTCTCCTTAATCTTTATCAGTTCCATTTATATAGAGAACTAATTCCCTTGTCTATAAAGTGACGAAGAAAAGAAAGAAAAACAGAATGCGGTTCTTAGAATCCCCCCTTGATTTTTGTCAAGGGGAGCTTTGAGACTTAGACTGAATCTAATTGAAAAGGGGGAAGTGTGCGAACTTTCTAACAGTGGTTAGAAAGTAAATTCATATCCTAATTGAGTACGATGTTCGATTCCACGATCTCCTGCAATGGCCGTCGGATGGTATCCAACGCGATCCACAGAGGAATACATGAAGAACTTTTCCTTTCTGGTGTCGTCTTGGCTAAGTCCAGAACCTGTGGGATGGAAGTAGTAGGCATCAAAGATATTCCAAAAATAAACAAGAAGAGTCGCAATCCCAATGTATTGCATATCTTGGTAGTGACGCTCTACGGATTCCCTTTGTCCTTTGAATGGACCCAATTGGCTTACAACAACTGCTTCAGCAGGGGAGACAGTCGCTGCCGATTGAGGTGTGAAAGCTGCACGGATGAGACCATTTGTTGTATATGGATTTTCTAAATTGTTATAATCACGTTTTGCATTTAAATACATACGATGTTTGTCATATGTAAAAAAGAGTCCAACAGCAATGATGGAAGGATACACAATGGCTTGTACTTTTCTGCCTTGTTTCCATTGGCCCCAACCAGGAAGAACAGCAGATCTCCATGCAGCACCTGTCTTTGTTAGGTTTTTGCGGTCGGCTTCTGCTAGTTTAGCATCTTCTTCTTGTTTCCGTTTTGCATCTGCTTCAAGAGTAGCATTTTTTGCGGCATTTTCTTTTTCTAATCGAGCTGCTTCCTCTTGTTCTTTTTTGAGTCGGGCAGCTTCTTCTTTTTCTTTTTTTATTCTTTCTTTTTCTTCTTCCGCTTTTCTGAGTTTGTCTTCCTCTGCAGCAGTTAGGTGGTCTTTGTAAACCACTTTGAGAATATCAGTTTTGTTCAGAACAATTGTAGTTCCGTCTTCTTTTCTAATTTTTAGCTTGTATTGGTCTTGTTCAACAACCTTACCTTGAAGAGTTCCCCCTTTTTTGAGGAGGATATTCTCTGCGGATAGGTTACCGGCAAATAGTACCAAAAGTGTTGCGATTTTAATGAATTGTGTAATAGTCAGTTTCAAGGGTATCTCAAATGTTGGAATATTATATAACAATCTCTATAGTGTTACTTGCTACGTTTCAATTGATCTCTCCAATGATTTTCGCAATTTGGAAGTTAGGCAAGAATTTTTTTGTCAAAGACGGTTCGAAAGCTAGCCCACAATTGGAAATAAATTATCCATGTTACGATAAAGTATGTTCCAAATGTGGTTCTTAATCAAGTAGAGGTTTTAACCCTCTACTTCTTGCATTAGAAAGTGGTGGACTTGGTCAGCACACTTCCTTCCTTCCGAAATGGCCCAAACGATGAGGGATTGCCCTCGTCTAACGTCCCCGCAAGCGTACACTTTTGGAACAGAAGTTGCAAATGATCCTGGTTTTGTTCCAAAATCAGCTTTTACATTTCCACGTCCGTCCAGTTCCAACCCTTCTTTCTGTAAATCAGCGAGTAATCCTTCTTTGACGGGGTTTACAAATCCCATCGCAAGGAAAACCAGATCAGCAGGCCATTCAAATTCGGTCCCAGGGACTGGGTTAAACTTTCCATTTTCTTCTTTTACTTCGGATCCGTATATGGCTGTCAATTCCCCTTTTTCATTGGATTTAAATCCCATAGTGGAAACTGCCCATTTTCGGTTTACACCTTCTTCATGTGAGGTGGAAGTTCGGAACATTTTTGGATACAGTGGCCAAGGAGTGGAAGCATCTCTTTCTTTGGGAGGTTCAGGAAAAAGTTCGATTTGAGTGACGGATTTTGCCCCATGACGGTTAGAAGTTCCTACACAATCGGATCCGGTATCTCCACCACCAATGACAATAACATGTTTGTCTTTGGCATTGATGATTTCAATATCATCACCTGCTACGTGTTTGTTGTTTTTGGACAAAAACTCCATAGCATAGTGAACACCTTTGCTATTTCTTCCTTCTACTGGTAAATCTCTTGGAACTTCTGATCCACAAGCAAGAACCACTGAATCAAAATCAGCTAATAGTTGTTTTGCTGTAATATCCACTCCCACATTGACATTGGTTTTGAAGGTAACACCTTCTGCTTCCATTTGTTTCATGCGGCGATCAATATGTCTTTTTTCCATTTTGAAATCAGGGATTCCGTAACGGAGTAGACCACCAATCCGATCATTTTTTTCAAAAATAGTGACTGTATGTCCTGCACGAGCTAACTGTTGTCCGGCGGCAAGTCCTGCTGGACCTGAACCAACTACGGCTACTTTTTTTCCAGATTTGGAAACAGAAGGTTGCGGGATCACCCATCCTTCTTCCCACGCACGATCAATGATGGTTCTTTCAATGGACTTGATTGAAACCGGAGGTTCGATGATTCCTAAAGTACAAGCCGACTCACAAGGAGCAGGGCAGAGCCTTCCTGTGAATTCAGGAAAGTTATTGGTTTTAGAAAGGTTTTCCCAAGCTTCCTTCCAGCGACCTCGGTATACGAAGTCATTGAATTCAGGGATGAGGTTATCTACAGGGCAACCTGTATCGCCATGGCAAAACGGAATTCCGCAGTCCATACAACGAGCACCTTGGTCTTTGGCAACAGCTTCAGGAAAAGGTTTTTCAAACTCTTTGTAGTTTTTAACTCGTTCCTTCGGATCAATCTTCTGAAGGTATTCTTTTTTAAATTCTAAAAATCCTGTTGGTTTACCCACGAGCTGTTACCCCCTCTTTGTTCGTTTTTCCTGCGGCAGTTTCTTCTGCCATTTTTTCTAGAGCTTTTTTATAATCTCTTGGAATGACTTTGATCATTTGTTTGACAACATTGTCCCAATCTTTCAGCACTTCTTCGGCTCGTTTAGAACCTGTATATGCCTTATGATCTTCTACCATCTTTTTTACTTCCGCAATTTCACTTGCATCAGTTAACGGATCTAAGTCGACCATCTCTTTGTTGATGAGAGCTTCTTTGTTTTTCTTTGGATCCCAAAGATAAGCGATCCCGCCAGACATACCTGCGGCAAAGTTACGTCCGATGTCTCCAAGGATGATGACCCGACCACCAGTCATGTATTCACAACCGTGGTCTCCGGTTCCTTCAACTATGACATGAGCACCTGAGTTACGGACACAGAATCTTTCTCCGGCAATTCCGTTGACATAAGCATTTCCGCTTGTTGCGCCAATGAAACAAGTGTTACCAATGACAATGTTTTCTTCTGCTTTGTAAGGAGCATTTTTGGGAGTTTGGAAGATGAGTTTTCCACCACAAAGCCCTTTTCCTACATAGTCATTTCCTTCACCCACCAGGCGAAGTGTCATTCCTTTGGTCACAAAAGCACCAAACGACTGTCCTGCGGTTCCTGTAAATTCGATATCGATTGTGTCTTCCGATAGTCCATCCACACCATATTTTTTAGTCACTTCGTGGCTAAGCATGGTTCCCACGGAACGGTTGAGGTTCACAATGGATGTTTGGATTTTCACAGGTTGTTTGTGATCAATCGCAGCAAGTGACTTACGAATCAGTTCGTTGTCAATTTGTTCATCCAAGTGGTGGTTTTGTTCTTTGGCACGATAGAGTCCAGTAGGGAATACAGGAGTTGGTCTATGGAGCACTTTACTAAAATCAAGACCACGAGCCTTCCAATGGTGGTGAGGTCGTTTGAATTTGATTTTTTCCACTTGGCCAATCATTTCTTCAAACGTTCTAAATCCAAGTTTTGCCATAATCTCACGAACTTCTTCCGCCACAAAGGTCATGAAGTTCACAACATGTTCGGGTTTTCCGGTAAATTTACTTCTTAAGAATTCGTCTTGGGTCGCAACTCCTACAGGGCATGTATTGAGATGGCATTTACGCATCATGATACAACCCACAGAGACCAGTGCCGAAGTGGAGAATCCAAATTCTTCTGCACCAAGTAAAGCACCCACAACCACGTCTTTTCCTGTGAGGAGTTTTCCATCTACAGCCAAATACACTCGGTCTCGAAGTCCGTTGGCAACGAGTGTTTGGTGGGTTTCAGAAAGTCCAAGTTCCCAAGGGGTTCCTGCATGGTGGATGGAAGAAATAGGACTTGCCCCAGTTCCTCCTTCGTGACCTGCGATAAGGATATGGTCCGCATGTGCTTTGGCAACACCCGCAGCCACAGTTCCCACACCCGATTCGGAAACAAGTTTCACAGAAACTCTTGCTCTTGGATTCGAGTTCTTTAAATCGAAGATCAATTGTTTAAGATCTTCGATGGAATAAATATCATGGTGAGGAGGAGGGGAGATGAGAGTTACACCCGGAGTGGAATAACGAAGCCATCCAATGTATTTGTCTACCTTGTGGCCTGGGAGCTGTCCACCTTCTCCTGGTTTGGCGCCCTGTGCCATTTTGATTTGGATATCATCGGCATTGGTGAGGTATTCCATAGTCACACCAAAACGTGCTGAGGCAACTTGTTTGATCGCCGAACGCATGCTATCCCCATTTGGAAGGGTTTTGAATCGTACTGGGTCTTCTCCACCTTCACCCGTGTTCGATTTGGCACCAATTCGGTTCATCGCAATCGCAAGTGTGGTATGTGCTTCCCAAGAAATGGAACCATGACTCATCGCTCCCGTTTGGAAACGTTTGAGAATGGATTTTACCGATTCCACTTCTTCGATTGGGATCGCTTTGGATCCTTCAAAATCAAGTTGGAACAAACTGCGAAGAGTGATTGCTTTTTCGTTTTGGTTATCGATTAGGCTTGAGAACTCTTTGAATACTTTGTAATCGTTGTCTTGAGTTGCTTTTTGTAGTTTGTGAACTGTAATCGGTGTATAGAGATGGCTATCTCCATTTTTACGATAGTAGTGCACCCCACCTGGTTCTAGGTTGTTCGGGAAAAAAGTTGGATCGTAAGCTGCTTTGTGGCGGCGAACGGTTTCTTCTTCCAACATCTCTAGAGAAAGTCCTTCAATTCGAGACTGAGTTCCTGCAAAGTATGTATTCACTAATTCAGAATCAAGTCCCACGGCTTCAAAAATTTGAGCACCACAATACGATTGTAATGTGGAGATCCCCATTTTTGAGAATACTTTGAAAAGTCCTTTCCCGACGGATTTGATGTATTTCTTTTTTGCATCCTTGTAATTAGGTACTTCTGGGAGTAAACCTTGTTGCGAAAGATCAGCAATGGTTTCAAATGCAAGGTATGGATTGATGGCGTTAGCACCATAACCGCATAACAAGGCAAAGTGGGCCACTTCTCTTGGTTCTCCAGATTCTAATACAATCCCTGCTTTTGTTCTGAGACCTTCACGGATCAAATAGTGGTGGAGTCCCGCCACAGCAAGAAGGGAAGGGATGGCTGCTTTTTTCTCACCCACACCGTGGTCGGTTAAGATGATGAGATTTACCCCTTGTTCCCGAACGGCTTTCGCAGCATCGGCACAAACACGATCGAGTGAGTTTCTCATATCATGTTTTTTAGAAGGATCAAAAAGGATTTCAAAAGTTTTGGCTTTGAAATGACCTTCACTGATTTGTTTGATTTTTTCAAAATCTTCGTTGGTAAGGATTGGATGTTCCAACTCCAATCGATGCGCGTGTTCTGGCTCTTCCGAGAGTAGGTTCCCTTCCGGTCCAATGTACGTTGTGAGTTCCATCACAAGTTCTTCCCGGATTGGGTCAATTGGGGGGTTTGTCACCTGCGCAAAGTTTTGTTTGAAATAACGGTATAGGGGTTGTGGTTTTTCACTGAGTACTGCAAGGGAAGAATCCACACCCATAGAACCAATTGGTTCTTCTCCAGAAACTCCCATCGGTTTGATGATGGTAAACACATCTTCATGTGTGTACCCGAAAGCTCTCTGGCGTTCTAAAATGGTTTCGTGTTGCGGTTGTTTTACGTTCTCAGGGTCTGGCAAAGATCCGAGACGAATCATATTGTCTTCTACCCATTTGCGATACGGTTTTTGAGTAGAGATTTGTTTTTTGATTTCTTCATCATCTAGGATCTGGCCTTTTTCCATATCGATTAGAAGCATACGGCCTGGACGAAGTCGGTCTTGGATGAGTATTTCTTCTGGGGGAAGATTGAGAACACCAGCTTCAGAAGACATGATCACTTCATCGTCTTTTGTGACCACAAAACGAGCAGGGCGAAGTCCATTACGGTCGAGTGTTGCTCCAATGATTCTACCATCAGTAAAAGCAATGGCCGCAGGACCATCCCAAGGTTCCATAAAGGTTGCATGGTATTCGTAGAACGCGCGTCTGTCGGCATCCATCGCTTTGTTTTTGGACCAAGCTTCTGGAATCATCATCATAACAGAGTGAGGGAGTGACCTTCCGCCCATCACTAGTAGCTCCAGAACAGTGTCAAAGGTTGCCGTATCGGATTGGCCTTCCATAACAATCGGAAGCATACGACGAAGCTCATCCCCGTAAAGTGGAGATTGCATCACCATTTGGCGAGCGGCCATCCAGTTCATGTTCCCACGTAGAGTGTTGATCTCTCCGTTATGGGCAATTTGGCGGTAAGGGTGAGCCAAGTCCCAAGTAGGGAAGGTGTTTGTTGAAAACCGAGTGTGAGTCAAACAAAACGCAGAAGTTAAGTCAGGAGATTTTAAATCTTCATAGAATTTTTTGACTTGGTCACCAAGTAACATCCCTTTGTATACAATCGTACGGGAAGAAAAACTTGGTACATAGTATTGGGAACGATCCAGTTTCATCTCTGTTCGGATTCGTCTGTCGATCAAGCGACGGATGAGAAATAGTTTTCTTTCGAAGTCGTCAGAGGTTTTATTTTTTTTGGATTTTTTACCTATAAATACTTGTTTGAAGACAGGGATGGTTTTGGATGCAACAACCCCCGCATATTCTTTGTTAATCGGGACATCACGAAATCCGAGAAACTCTTCCCCTTCGTCCACAATGATTTTTTCAATTACGTTTTCCACAGCAGTTCGGGCTTCTGTGTTTTGAGGAAGGAACAAAAATCCCACTGCATAATCGCCTTCTTTCGGCAAAGTGAAGGGGAGAACCTTTCTAAAAAATGCATCCGGGATATTGATCATGATCCCAGCACCGTCACCGGTTTTTGGGTCGGCACCTTCGGCACCCCTGTGTTCTAAGTTACACATGAGGCGAATTCCCTTGTCGACGATGTCGCGGGAACGTTTGCCTTTATAATTTGCGATAAAACCAACACCACAGGAATCTTTGTCCATGGCAGGATCATACATACCTTGGGCCTGTGGGCCGAGTGGCGGAAGGATGGGTGGTTGGTTGGATTTTGACATACGTACCCTACTCTAAAGCAATTACTGTACCTTGTTTTTGAATTTGGGTGTACTGTCCAATTATTTTGTTTTCAGCAAAATGATTTATTTTTAGGCAAAATCAAACACTTGAAAATGCGCATTATGAGTACGATCGGCATATTATTTAATCATTATGATGTATACTTGAACAAACTCGGATTTGGTCTAAAAAATCTAAGAGTACAAGAAAGAAGCGAACTGCAACTTCCATAGGAAGATTGTCTAATTCCCGACGTGTCTTTCGGAGAGATCTGGAGCACACAATCGTTCATTTTTCGAGCAAGTTGCAATGGTTGCTTTCGTATCCCATTGCCCTTTGGTTTTTCTCGCCAAAAAGGGATCTTTTATTTGGATTTGAAACCAAGCCAGTCTAAGACTCGTTCGGCTGCTTCTTCTTTGGTAAGTTTGGAGAGGTTTAGTTTGTAGTGGGCTGCTTCTTGGTAAACAGGTAATCTTTTTTCTAAAATAGAGCGGTAGGAAGTGACTTTGGAGAGGTCAGGTCTTGTGGAATCTCCTTTGACCTTTTCCACTAATTCCTCAAGTCCTCGTTCCAAATAGACAATCCTTCCGATTTTTCTAAGGATATCTAGTTTTCTACTGCTTGGAATTTCGTTTCCGTCTGCATCCAAATCAAATAAAATCCCACCTCCACAATCCAAAATAATCCCATCTGCATTTTGTAATTTTTGCAAAATAGAATATTCTAATTCACGAAATTTCTTCCAACCATACTTTTCAACAAATTGGGGGATAGGGATCCCACCTGCTTCATATACGGAAATGGAATCTGTGGAAACCACTGGGAATTCTGTTTGTTTGGAAAGAGTTCTTGAGACTTTGGATTTCCCAGCACCTCGAGCTCCAATAAAGATAATGTTCATACGATCTGGTTCAAACGTTTGAGGTTCAGTTTAAAAATTATACGTTGAGTAAATCGGCAAGTCCCGCTTGTAAATCAGGAATGTGCACAAAATAAGTTTCAATATCTGCTTCTGTAACGCCAGTTTGGCTAAGTGCAAAAGGAGAAATGGGAACTGATTCACCGCCAATGTCGATTCCGATCCCAGAAACAACAATGAGGATACTTGCAATATGTACTACAGAAGTTAAGATCGGATTGTTTTTGGAATTTTCTGGTGTGAGGTAATTTGCCACTACATCCGTTAATTCCTGTGGGAAGTTCCAACGTTTTAAGAGGTTTTCAGACACTTCCATATGAGTGTATCCGAAGTATTTTTTCTCTAAATTAGGGAAGGGTTCTTGGTTGTCTTTTAAATCCGTTTTGATTTGCATCATCACCGGACTAAAAAACTGTGCGAGGACAATTTTGCCAACACTGCAGAGTAATCCAGAAGTGAAGGCAAGATCCTTATCAATTTTTAGTTTTTTATGTTGTACGATTTTACTAGAAAGTTCTGCCACAAGTAGGGAAGAAGTCCAAAGTTGCGCTGCATCCAATTGGTAACTATTCAAATCTTGCGAAAGGATTCCTTTGGCAGCAGTGAGAAGTACAATTTCTTTTACCGTTTTGATCCCAAGGGTCATGAGTGCTTCTTGGACCGTACGAATGGGTTTGGAAGCTCTGTAGTAAGCGGAATTAGAAAGTTTGATTACGTTGGCCGTGATGGCAGGATCTTTTGAAATTTCTTGTGCAAGGTCTGCAATGTTTACGTCTGGCTTTTGGAGTTTTTCCAATACCTTAGACACAACAGCCGAAATGGCAGGCAGTTTATTTACGTCTTGTAGTATTTCATCAACCTTTGATTTTAGCATATTCGCCTAACGCACCTTATAAAGGTATTTTTCCATACCAGCTTTTTTTAACAACACACGCCCGTCGTCACAATAAAGACTGATGGTTCTTCCTTCGTTCCCGGCCACATCTTCCACTATGACAGGGATTTTATTCTCTTCCATAAATTTTTTGACAATAGCGATATTCTGTTCCCCGATGTTTTGGAGGAATTGGGAGTTGATTCCTTTAAACATGGAAGCCCCACCAAACATACGACAAGAATATTGTCCAATGTTGGAACCTTGTTGTTTCATCATCTCAATGAGGATGGGTAGAGCCGTTTCCCCGTACTTGTGCGGAAACTTAGTGGCATCTTTGCCTGTGGGATCTTTGGCGAGCATGATATGGGAGATGGCTCCCACTTTCTGTTCTGGATCATACAAAACGATTCCTATGCACGAACCCAATGTAGTTCGGAGCACGTCCGTATCTTTTCCGACCTTGATGTCGGCAATTCCTACATTGATGATTTTGGATTTTATAGACATTCTACTTGTTTCTAGAGAGTGGAACCGTTACTTAGGTATTATAGATAGTAAGCTTTCCTTATGCGTTCAATCAAAAAATCAACTCCCACAAGAAAATCTACCAAAAAAGGTTTCAAAACAAAGGAACCTTACCTCTTCCAAACCATCGGAAAAACGGAAGTCCACATCCTTGGAACTGCACATGTTTCCAAACAAAGTGTAGATGAAGTTGAAAAAATGATCCAAATATTAAAACCTGATGTCATTTGTGTAGAGTTATGTGAATCGCGAATGAAGTCGGTGGAAGATCCCGATTACCTAAAAAAATTAGATATATTCAAAGTTTTTAAAGAAAGAAAGATGTGGTTACTTTTATCCAGTCTCATCCTTTCTTCTTTCCAGAAAAAAATCGGTAATAAAGACATCAAACCCGGAGATGAAATGCGAAAGGCAATCACTCTAGGAAGAAAATTGAAAAAACCTGTGGTGGCAGTTGACCGCGAAATCCAGACCACACTGAAAAGGTCTTGGGGGAACGTAGGTTTTTTCTCTAAAATGTATTTATTTAGTGCTCTTCTTGCTTCGCTTCTCGTTCGGGAAGATGTCTCCGATGACAAAATCGAAGAGATGAAATCAGATGATATTTTAAAAGACCTGTTTTCTCAAATTCCCAAAAAATATGAATCGGTCAAACATGTTATCATTGATGAAAGAGATGTATATTTAGCAGAAAAAATAAGACAAGCTGCGGAAGGAAAGTCGGCAAAAAAAGTTTTGGCAGTTGTTGGTGCTGGTCATTTAGCTGGGATCAAACGAAATATTCAATCAATCAATGATTTATCCGTGTTAGATGAAGTTCCCAAACGCAAATGGTGGGACAATATTAGTATTATTCTATATCCTGTTTTTTTTGCAGGCCTCATTGGTTACACTACCTGGAGCCAAGGTGGGGAAGCAGGGATGGATTTATTTTCAAAACTCATTTATATCAAAGGGGGACTGGCTGCCCTTGGTGCTCTCATTGCTTGGGCACATCCCATTTCGATCTTACTTGCCTTTATCACAGCTCCGATTGGAACCTTTGTTCCCATCTTTAAAGCAGGTTGGGTCAGTGCTCTTTCGGAATCCTATTTACGGAAACCACTTGTGGAAGACTTCGAACATATCGCAGAAGATTCAGAATCAGTGGCGGGCTTTTGGAAAAATCGTGTCCTTCATATTTTTCTCGTTTTTTTCCTTCCTCAATTTGGATCGACCATTGGAACCTTTATTGTGGCAGGAAAAGGCTTGAAGAATTTATTTTAAAGAGTAAGATAAGATCGTCTAAGCACTGTAGCAGAAGAGTATGAAACGTAAGTTTGCCATTGGATTCATTCTAATTTTTCTCGCTTATTTAGGGTGTAAATCATCCGTATTTGGGTTTTGTACTTCTGCAGAAAAATTTGTGGAGCGGGCATCCGTTCCGCCTTGCCACCAAACCGCTGATTCCAAAGAGGATGCGGCAAATTCTTGTGAATGTCCCATTACACACGAAGAACTTCAGACTTCCAGTGGGATGGATTTCCCGATTTGGAAACAGATGAAATTTGTGGTTTGGAACGGATTCTCCGTTTTAAAACCACAATTCCTACACGACTCATCTACAAAGTGGTTAGTTTCTGGCCATCGCCATTCTCCTTCTTTTTTTCCCACAAAGACAATCCGGCTTCTGATTTGAGATTGCCACACCGATTCTAGGTGAAGTGATTTTTAATTTATTTATTTTTAAATTTTAACAGAGGTTATACGATATGAATCGCAAAGAATTATTACAAAAAGCAGGGATGGCAGTTGCCGTATCTGGAATTTTATCCACACTTTCCGCAGAAGACCATGATCACTCGACTATGACAACTTCCTCTGCAGGAAAATCCAAATATTCCAAAGCAATGATGGCTGCCATGCACTGCCAACTTTCTGCTGAGGATTGCCTCAGCCATTGCCTTACAGAGCTTGGAAAAGGGGATAAATCTATGGCGGCTTGTGCAACTAGTACAAGAGAGGTCATTAGTTTATGTGATTCTTTTGTAAAACTAGCAAGCCAATCCTCTGCATATACAAAGAAGTTAGCTAACTTATGTATTGAGGTTTGTGAAGCTTGTGCAAAAGAATGTGATAAACATGCAAATCATCATGCGATTTGTAAAGAATGTCGAGATAGTTGCCTTGCTTGTGTAAAAGAGTTAAAGAAAGTTTAATAAATCGATTCTACTAAAGAGCTGATTTAGAACGAAAAAACTGTCCGCTGTTTGGCGGGCAGTTTTTTTTTGTTATAAAAACTCTAAAAATCTAACGTTTTTTCGCCTTTTTTTTAGGTTTTGGTTTGGCCACTGGCTTTGGTTTCTGTGTTGGTTTGGCTTTTTTTGCAGATGATTTCTTTTTTGCCGCCAGTTGTTTTTGATTCTTTTTATAAACAGATGGTTCGTATTTAGAAAAATCCACTTCAATCTTTTTGGGAACAGCAAACTCTGGATTTGCTTTAGGTGCCGATTGGATGGCAATACTATCTTTAGGTGTACCCAAAAATTCTCTAAGTGTCCGAATGTTTTCGTTTCTTCTGACTAAGTTATAATTTCCAGGGATGTCAAACCATAGGTCTCGGCCTTGGCCAAACTCTGTGCTTTCTTGCGGAGGAAAGGAAAAATCTTCAATGGCAGAAAGAGGTTGGAAGAGGGGAAAGAACAATGCATTTTTATAGTTTGTTTTCACCCAATCCGATTCATAACCCCAATACGATTGTCTAGTGTTGGTAAACCTTTCAGAACCATGGAACGGAGTTCCCAAGGTGATGAGACGTTTCACTTTTCGTCTGGCTTCGTCTGGTAAAATCAAAACAAGGAGTCCGCCCGTGTTGTGTGCAATCAAAGTGACTTCGTTAGGTGCTGTGAGGATCTGGCTTGCGAGGTATTGGACCGCTTCTTCCAAAGAAAGAGGATCTCGGAGAGTCGAAAGAATTCCGACTTTGAATCCTAAATTGTCTAAATTGGATTTGAGTCTCGAATAATAGGAACGTCCGGCCCGAAACCCAGGAACGATCAAAATGTTTTTATCCTTATTGTTTTCTACAAACAAATGACTGGGAAGGTAAAACGACAACAACGCCCAAAAACGTTCCAGATATTCTATGAATCGAAACATGAATTAAATGATTCTGTCTGACTCAATTCTTGTCTATGAAAATCAATTCCAGCGCCAGAAGAATTCCGGAATTGACCGATAACCGTACTTGCATAGGATTGCCTTTTAGAATCGTATGCGTCATAGTTTCTTAATTATTTTTCTTTTCGGGTTTTTTCCTGCCGTACTATTCGCAGAACCCGGAAATTATGATGAGGCAGCGAGACTTTTGCCCCAAATTTGGGAAACAAAGTACCCCCTCCCTTATGGCAAACTCACAAAAAAAGATCCACTGAAACAAGGGATTCGGCAAGTGACGAGAAAAAAGGGAAAGTACTGGATGTATAATTTCGAAGTTTTTATGCCAAAATACGAAAGAAAAGAGACTGTGGCCGTACCAAAAGAAGAGGGTCGCAACCTCCTCGTATTTTTTTTATGGAATCCAGGGATATCGGAAGAGCCCCATCGGATCGAACTTGGGGAACCACACGAAGGGAAATGAAATGGATAAACAAAAATCGGACCAATTGATCAGAGAAACTATGAAAGCTGCGGGTCTTACGGATGCCTTCATAGCCGATTTTATCACTAAGGTAGATGCCGTGCGAAACGGTGAAACTGGAATGGTGAATTGGGAAGAAGTAGGAGATTTAGATCCCAAAACCGATGAAATTTCCTTAGAATCCATTCATTCTTCTTATCCTACTGACCTCAGTTTGTTATCCAAACTCGTAGTGATCAAATTGAATGGAGGACTTGGGACAAGTATGGGTCTAGACAAGGCAAAGTCCCTCATTCCCATCAAAGGTTCAATGTCTTTTCTTGCGGTCATGGCAAAACAAATTGAATACATTCGTTCTGAGTTTGGAATCGATGTGCCTCTACTTTTTATGGATTCTTATAATACACAAAAAGACTCACAAGAGGAATTAGAAAAAAACGGATTCAAACAAACACTCCGAACTAGTTTTTTACAAAACAAAGTACCAAGGTTAGATGCTGAAACCTTTGCTCCCATCCAAAACAAAAATGAAAAAGAAAACTGGTGCCCACCGGGACATGGTGATATTTATTTTACGATGGTCCAGGAAGGAATTTTGGATGAATTACTTTCAAAAGGTTATGAAATTGCCTTCCTTTCGAATGGGGATAACTTAGGAGCTACCGTTGATCCACATATTGTGAGTTATCTTCTAAAAGAAAACATTCATTTTGCAATGGAGATGACTCCAAAAACATTAGCAGACAAAAAAGGTGGAGCCATTTACCGCAAAACTGTAGGTGGAAAGTTTATTAAGTATGAGCTTTTGGAAACAGCACAAGTCCCCAAGGAACATGAAAACGAATTTAGTGGGCTTGGAAAATTTAGAACCTTCTCAACAAACAATCTTTGGATCAATTTAAAGGCCTTAAAAGAAAGGTTTAGCCAAGGGAACTTTTCTTTATCACTCATTGTCAATCCTAAACAGGTAGATGGGAAATCAGTCATTCAATTAGAAACAGCAATGGGAAGTGCCGTTGGAAATTTTCAAAGATTCAAAGGAATCATTATCCCTAGAGATCGGTTTGCACCCGTAAAAAAAACAGAAGATTATTTGATCCGTAGATCAGATGCCTATGTTTTAAATGATGATTTTTCTCTCACGATGACAAAGGAAAGAAAAACCGCAGGTTTAGGTGAGGTGCTCGTTCATTTGGATGAAACATATTATAAAAAAATTCACCAGTTCGATCATCTCTTCCAACAATATCCATCTCTACTCTATTGCGAAGAACTGAAGGTATCGGGAGAGATTTTATTTGATGTTTCGATCTCTATCAAGGGGAAGGTAACTTTCCAAAATCAATCCGGTGCGTTAAAAAAGATTTCTTCCTTGGATCGTAAGGAATTTGAAAACGAAACAATTTCTTTATGAAACAGATTTTATTTTTTTGTGTTGTATTGTTTGTTTTCAGTTGTGGAGCTCCATTTTCCTTTCGTTCTGCTTGCTATGAGCGTAACAAGTGTTCAACGATAGAGGGAGCGTGTTTTCTCCGAAATGATACTTTTTACAAGGTAGCCACAAATAGTCCTGAATATAGTGCTCAAGATCTAACAGCGATTGTCGGAAGTTGTTTGGGTTTAGAAAAAACGTGTCGCAAAAATTGTGAAAGTGGCACAGTTTTTTAGCCTGTGGATCAGGTATTTGTTCCACAATTCCATTGATTCCCTTCTAAAACTTTGAACAAAGTATATCGTAAATAAATGTTTGGGAGAACTTCCGAACTCTCAAGAACTTTCCTTTTACTCTCGAATAAAGGAAAGTTGGCTTTTTTCTGGAACTAAAACTTTGTCTTCAAATTCACCAGACAAAGAATCATAGTTAGGTGATAGTTTAATTTTCCATTTTCCTTTTTCTTCCAGAAGGTCGGAATCTACTATGTTTTTGCCACGGAAAATTTCATTTTCATTCCATTTCATGATGATGTTTCCTTCTACATCTTCTGCTTCAATGGTCAAACGGACTGGTTTTACTTTATTTTTGCCATCCCAATACATGGCAGTCCAAGGGCCAATAAACTTCTGTATGGCGGACTCTCCAAAGGTTTTGACTTTCTTTAAATCAACCACTGTTTCTGAAATCACTGAAGTAACAGGTTTTGAAAATAAACTTTCACCGTTTCCTTTGGAAACAGATTGGATGGCGAAAAAATAAAACTGATTTTTGGTTAGATTTTGTAATTTGAAATTGGTATCCGAAGTTTCTTTGACAAGACTCCATTCCGGATCGTTTTTTTTACGCATGTAAATTTTGTAAGAAGTTACCTTAGGAATTGGGTTCCAACTAAATAAAAATTCGCTAGTTTTGCGATTCTCGGAAACCATTAATTCAGGGGATTTGATTCCAGAAGATCTTCCTGCGATAAGAGATGGAAATCCAATGTCCGGTTCAGATGGAAGACTAAACAAATTTCCTTCAAATTCAGAAGCAACAGCATAAAAGGATTCTTTCTGATAAGATTCATCATCTTTGAATTGGAGTTCTGTTGTTTTTGCAATCTCTTTCCATGAACCATCTGTTTTGCGAAAGATATGATATGCGATCGCACTAGGAGAACCTTCCCATTGCAGAATGGTTGCTCCCGCATACAAACCTTTAGAAGCTGTTAGATTTTTTGGTCTTGGTTTCAACACTTCGGAAGGATCTAAATGGGCAGATACATAATAGCTGGCTTCTCCGATCAGTTGGTTCCTTTCTGGAACAACTTGATAGATCTCGCTATCTCCATTGCGACTAGCTTTTAAATCGATATATGATGTTTTTTCGGTTTTGCCCAAAAACCGGTAGATTCTTGCCATTGGATTCCATTTATAAATAGCATAAGTGGTAGAGATAGGTTGCGGGTCCCATTCTAATAAAATTCTATCATTGGTAGGTGCCACAGTTGCTCGAAGGTTTGTCACAGGAAGAATTCCTGCCGGTTTCGTTGGGTCGACCGCATAACCATCGTTTGAATCAAGAGAGGCTTTTGATAGAAAGTTCTCATCCAAACTTGCCACTCGGTAATTGTATGCTGTATTCTTTTGGATTCCAAAGTCTTCAAAGAAGGCTTGTTTAGAAAGTCCCACAAGTTGGTATTTGCTATCAATTTTGCGTTTTCGATAGACTTCATAACCGATGGCTCTTTTTTCTCTCGACCAACTGATCCGAATTCGATCAGAAAAATCACCTCGTGAGGCAAATACCTCTTTTGGTGGGAAAAGATTGTGTTCCCCGTAATCAAGTGCATCTAAAGCATTGTTAAGTTTATTCTGTGTTAGAAGTTCGTTTTCAGTTTCCGAATCGGCAACATAGACGGACTTTGTGTATTTAGGAAAAGTATCGTAAGAAACCCATAAATACCCTTGGTCTCCCCAGGTAGATCCCCAAGAATTCCATACTTTGAATGCTTTCTTTTTATCATTGAAACCTAAGATCACTAGAGACTGTGCACCTAAAATTTCTCCAGTCCCTATTTCAAAAACCGTGTCAGGTTTTGGGTCTCGAAAATTTTCATAAACTAAGTATCCAATGAGCACCGGCCGTTTTTCGGTTAATGCTAGTTTGATGGTGTTAAGGTCGTGTGGTTCAATTCTAAAAATTCTTCGAAGCCTAGCTTTTCTTCCGACTTCTACAATGTCTGCTTTTGGTCTTGTGCGAAAACTGGAAGTGGATTCGTTCATCTGTTCTAAAGTCACAGAACCTCTGCTTTCGGCAAGAACCAGGGCATCCAAAAGAGAAACAGCTTGGTCTTTTCCACTATTCAGTTGGTTGTAAATAAAATTAGGTGAATATAAAATCTTTTGTCCATTTGCTGAAGTAGGTGCAACAGAGGAAAGGTTCCGAATTCCTTTTTTTTTAGCTTCTAAATAAGAAATCAGCCCATAACCCACCGTGTAACCTACGTTATCCTTGTAGATTCCTTGGTCAGAAGGGGTGGGAAATTCGTTACTTAACTCAAAACTTCCCGGTAAGTCAGAACTTGAACCTTCTGAACGGAAGGGTGGGATACTTTGATAGAGTTCAAATGGATCGGGGATAAGACCTGATTTTCGGGAAGAAGATTTGGATTCTGTTTTTCCGGTAATGGGTTTGGATTGAAACCCAATCATCATAAGGGACAATGCGATAAAAATAGTTCCAATCGCAATTCGATGTTTGTTGTTCCGTAACATTTCAGTCCTCTTCTAAATCAAAACTGATAGGAAGCCTGTGAGCCATCCGAGTTGGTTTCCCTTTATCATATCCAGGAGAAAAACGGGCTCTTTGGATGATGCGAATGGCAGCTTCATCAAATCCATAACCAGCTCTGCCAGAAACAATTTTGACACCTTGCAGGACTCCGTGTTCGTCCACTTGCACCATCACCACCACAGTCTTTTGGCTGATGTTTGCTGCCTTGGCAGCTTCTGGAAAATAAGCCTTCAAATCAAAGTCAATGATGGGTGTGGGAGGGCGATCTCCATTAAAGGAAAATAAATACCCATCTTTGTCTGTTCCATTTCCTGATAGTTGGTTGGGATTTAAGTCGGAATTGTCTGGTTTTTCTTCTGCATCTTTGTTTGATCCTTCCACCCATTCTTGTTTTTCAACAGGGGCAGGACTCGAAGTTCCTCCAATGAGTTCTGGAGGGATTTCTTCAAAGGATACATCCATATCTTCCATAGAAGTTTCTTGGAAGGCAGCGCTGCTGGGAAGTGTGAGTATAAAATAAATCAAATAACAAAATACATGCAATCCAACGGAAGCAAAGAGACTGGCCCGAAAGAGTCCGAACCGTCTCAGTTTGTATTGCAGATACAAGGTAAATGATTTCATGGAATGATCTTCTAGTGGTGGATATTCGGTGTTGAACTAGAGGACTGGTTGTGTTTTCCACTCGTGATAAAACTGGCGTGGATTTCCTTAGAAAGAATTTCTAAGTGTCCGATGATGAGTTTCATTTTACGTGTGAAGTAATTATTTGCCATCACCACAGGGATTGCCACAGCAAGTCCAGCGGCCGTAGCAAGAAGGGCAGTAGAGATACTTCGCATCACCACTTCCGCTCCCGAGTTTCCAAGAGTTCCGAGACCATAAAAAGCTTTGATGACACCAAGGACAGTTCCCAAAAGTCCGATGAAAGGAGTGTTGTTTCCAAGAGTGTTGAGAATGGGGAGTCTTTCTTCCAGACCCAATTTTTCTTTCAAAATTTTCCCTTCCATCAATTCTTCAAGGCCTTTGTGGTTTTCCTTTTCTCGTTCCAAAACAAAATGTATGAACCGAGTGTAAGAATTTTCCATAGGATGGGTTTCTAGGAGTTTTTCTGTCCCTTTTAAGTCTCTATGGCGGATGAGAAGAGTGAGTGAATCGAGAAGTGACTCTGATTCTTTGTTAAAATTACGTTTATAAACAATCAACCTTTCAATAAATACGGCAATTGCGAGGATACTCGCAAATAACATAACGAGGAAGATGATTTTTTCCCCAAGGTCTACGAAATCTTGCATTTTTGGAACCTTCTAACGGACAGAATTCTCTACCTTGGACTGTAATCAAAGAGAAAAATTGCAGAAAAAGAACTTCGGTTGATTCCAAGTCGACCTCGGAGAAAGAATGATTCCAAGGATTGGTATGAAGGCAAAAAACATTCTTCCCAGTGTTTTGGGGTTCATTTTCATCATTTTTGGTATTTCTCTGGTAGTGTTCTATGCTACAAAGTCATGGGAGACTTTTCTTAACCTTTGCCCCAACAAAGATTTTCTGTCTTGGGATGAGAACATTCGGCTCAATCAGGTCCTGGATCAGTATGTCGATTTTCGAAACGGAAGTTGGTTTCGAGGGATAATGCCATTTTTGGAAAGTCCAACTTGGCCTCCGCTTCGTTCGGTCCTAACTTTTGTTACACTTTTTTTGCCAATTGATGCATACGAAACCTATCGGGATTCTTTTTTAGGACTATTCTTTTTAATTTTAGTATATCCTGGCTTGGTATTTATCTCTTTCAGAATCACAAAATCCTTGTTATGGGCAGGGATTCTTTCAGGACTCATTTTTATCCTAACCATCCAAACAGGAGAAGTCCCTGCATATTCTCTTTCTTCGATGTTAGAAACCCAATCCATGTTTTTTCTTTTGTTTTCTATCTATGCAATCTACCGTTTGTACGATGTGGACAACAGAGAATCAGAGATCGATTCGGGTACGAAGTGGCTTGTTTTCTTTTCCTTGTTTGGTTTTTATTTTACTAAGTATCCATATGGAATTTTATTCTTTATGGCATGTTTTGCTTATGAGTTAGTTAGATCCCCCGCTAAATACAAAGAAGCATTGGTTTATCTCTTAAAACATTATGCTAGAGGTGTAAGACTTTTATATTTAGTTTTTGTAGTGCTTATGGTATTTTCTTTGCCAGTGTTAAGAGTTGTTACAAAAATTAATCTCAACCAAAAAGGATTCAAACAGTTTATGTTTGGGATCACCTTTCTTTTGTTTGTTGATTTGTCTGTTTATTTTTTCCGCAAAAGAGATGAAATCACAAAAGTATTTCCTAAAACAGCTGTGGTCCTTTGGGTTTATGCAATTTTCCCAGCCTTTTTATGGTTGTTTATGAACCCAGATCGGGTCAATGCCCTCATCGATGCCCAAATGATTGTGAATGCCTACACTCGCAGTTTTTTCTTAACACTTTGGACAGAACCAGGACTTGATCCTTCCGTGCCAGGTGTATTTGATTTTATCTGGGGATTTCGAACCCTGATCCTATTTTCTGTTTTATCCCTTCTTTATTTTTTGTTTCGATCAGGAGCAAAATTCCCTTCCAAACTAAAAGATCCGCTTCTGGCAGGGACTTTGATTTTGTTTTTGGAGCTTCTCATTCTAGAACTGACAACAGGAAATAAACAACCGAGGCATGTG